>CAVHGQ010000080.1:0-4064 GCA_963635335.1 Candidatus Melainabacteria bacterium
GCCTTGGAAGCAGGAACCACCTAAACCGTTGAGGCGGAAGTCAAAGCGAGTAGGCGCGCACAGAGAGTCCGGGGTGCTGGGATCCGGACGGAAATGCCGCTCGCCAAATGGGCCGCCGAGGGTGCGTTCGAACGCAGGGTACTGCCAAGTAGGATGCAACGTGGGGCATACGTCAGTTGCCGGGGTTATGAAGGTAATCCGCAAAGTGCACGGGTCAAACCGTGAAGCAAGGTGGCACCGCGAGCTTAACAGCCCGTCCTTGATCGTAGTTAACATCAGGGGCGGGCTTTTCTTTGCCTTCCCTTTGAAGAGAAAGGCAGAACCTATGGGCAGTATCGAAACGCTGCAGCCGAGCTTGGAGGAGGTGCGCCGCCTGGCAGGGCAGGAGGGCATTTGCCGCGTTCCCGTGAAGCGCGAGCTGTATGCCGATCGCATCACCACCATCGAGGCCATGCGCGCCTTGCGCCACGCCAGCAACCACTGTTTCCTTCTGGAATCGGCCGAGGCCGACCAGCGTTGGGGCCGCTATTCCTTCCTGGGCTACAAGCCTTCCGTGGAGCTTACCTGCCTGAACGGCGCGCTCACGGTGCGCCGCAACGTGGAAGACGGCGAGCCGGTGGTGGAAACCCAGCAGGTTGAGCATCCGGGTCAGGCCATTCGCGCCATCATCGCGCAGAACAAGAGCCCCCAGATGGAAGGCTTCCCCACGTTCACCGGTGGCTTGGTGGGCTACTTCAGCTACGACTACATCAAGTACGCCGAGCCCACCCTGCGCCGCCCCGACTTGGCGCATGAGGATTTCCTGGACGTGGACCTGATGCTGTTCGACCAGGTTATCTGCTTCGACAACTACCGTCAGAAGATCATCCTCATCGCCGGCGTGCGTGCCGATGATGTGGACGCATCGTATCGGGCTGCCGCCGCCAAGCTCGACGAGATGGAATCGCTGCTGTTCAGCGGCAAGCGCCACGAGTTCCCGCCGCTGCACATGGAAGGCCCGCTTACCCCGCAGTTCTCCACCGAGCGCTTCTGCGAGATGGTGAACATCGCCAAGCATCATATCCATGAAGGCGACATCTTCCAGGTAGTGCCCTCCAACCCGCGCACGGCAGCCGCCGAGGGCAGCCTGTTCGACACCTACCGCGTGCTGCGCTGCCAGAACCCTTCGCCCTACATGTTCTACTTCACCAGCGACGACGTGGAAATCGCCGGCGCTTCGCCCGAAACGCTGGCCCGCCTGCAGGATGGCACGCTGTTCACCTACCCGCTGGCCGGATCTCGTCCCCGTGGCCTTACGCCCGAGGAAGACCGTGCGCTGGAAGAAGAGCTGTTGGCCGACGACAAGGAGCGCGCCGAACACGACATGCTGGTGGATCTGGGCCGCAACGACCTGGGCCGCGTGAGCCAGCTGGGCACCGTGAAGGTGGAGGAGTACCGCAACATCCTGCGCTTCAGCCGCATCATGCACATCGGTTCCACCGTTACCGGCAAGCTGGCCGAAGGCAAGGACGCGGTGGACGTGATGGACTCCATCCTGCCGGCAGGCACGCTTTCCGGTGCGCCGAAGCTGCGTGCCTGCCAGATCATCCAAGACCTGGAAGGCGCCAAGCGCGGCATCTACGGCGGCGCCATCGGGTACCTGGACCTTACCGGCAACCTGGATACCTGCATCGGCATCCGCCTGGCCTACAAGAAGAACGGCCGCGTGTGCGTGCAGACCGGCGCCGGCATCGTTGCCGACAGCATCCCTGAAAACGAAGACCGCGAATGCTACAACAAGGCGCGCGCCGTCATGGAAGCGCTGCAGTGCGCAGAAGGGGGCCTGGCATGATCGTCCTCATCGACAACTACGACAGCTTCTCCTACAACCTGTACCAGCTGGTGGGAGAGCTGAACCCCGATATCGAAGTGGTGCGCAACGATGCGCTGACGGTGGAAGAGCTTGAGGCTATGCACCCCCAGGCCATCATCCTCTCGCCAGGGCCGGGCCGCCCCGCCGATGCGGGCATCTGCGAGGAAGTGACCCTGAAGCTTTCGGGCAAGGTGCCCATCCTGGGCGTGTGCCTGGGGCATCAGGCCATCTGCGAGGCCTTCGGCGGCGTGGTGGGCTATGCCAAGGAGCTGATGCACGGCAAGTCCTCTCTGGCGAAGCTCGATACAACGTCGCCCATCTTCAAGGGGATGCCCGAGCAGGCGCAGGTGGCGCGCTACCATTCCCTGGCCGCGGAGGAGGAAACCCTGCCGGCGTGCCTGAAGGTGATCTCCCGCACCGACGACGGGGAAGTGATGGCAGTGCAGCATGCAGAATTCCCCACCTACGGCCTGCAGTTCCACCCCGAGAGCATCCTTACCCCCGAAGGCCGCACCATACTGAAGAATTTCCTCGAGATAACCGTTGAGTAGAAAGGAACCCTGATGATCCGCGAAGCGATATTCAAGTTGGTAGACAAGGAAGACCTCACCTACGACGAGGCGTATGCCGTGATCAACGAGATCATGTCGGGCGACACCACGCCGGTGCAGACCGCGGCGTTCCTTTCCGCCCTTTCCACCAAGAGCACCAAGAGCGAGACCATCGACGAGATCGCCGGCTGCGCTTCCGCTATGCGCTCGCACGCCACCAAGGTAAGCTACCCCGAGCCCGTGTTGGAGATCGTGGGCACCGGCGGCGACAAGGCCGGCAGCTTCAACATCTCCACCACGGCGGCGCTCGTTATCGCGGCCGGCGGCGCGAAGGTGGCCAAGCACGGTAACCGCGCGGCCTCCAGCAAGAGCGGCACGGCCGACTGCCAGGAGGCGCTGGGCGTGAACATCGAGCAGAGCCCCGAGCTGTGCGCCAAGCTGCTGGACGAAGTGGGCATGTGCTTCTTCTTCGCCCAGAAGTACCACACCGCCATGCGCTATGTTGGCCCCATCCGCAAGGAGCTGGGCATCCGCACGGTGTTCAATATCCTGGGGCCGCTGACCAACCCCGCCTCGCCCCAGAAGATGATCTTGGGCGTGTACGACGAGTCGCTGGTGCAGCCCCTGGCGCGCGTGCTTACCAGCTTGGGCGTGACCGACGGCATGGTGGTATACGGCCAGGCCTGCCTGGACGAGCTTTCCACCGCCTGCCCCACCAGCGTGTGCGAGTTCCATAACGGCGAGTACGCCAGCTACGTGCTTACCCCGGCCGATTTCGGCATGCAGCAGTGCACCCGCGAAGACCTGCAGGGCGGTACGCCGGAAGAAAACGCGCAGATCACGCGCGATATCCTTTCCGGCAAGGAGCAGGGCTGCAAGCGCGATACGGTTCTGCTGAACGCGGCGGCCGGCCTGTACATCACCGGTAAGGCCCCTTCGCTGAAAGACGGCGTTGCCCTGGCGGCGGAGCTTATCGACTCGGGCAAGGCGCTGGAAACCCTGGAAGCCTACATCAAGGTTTCCAACGAGGAGGCATAAGTGACCATCCTGGACGAAATAGCCGCCTACACGCGCCAGCGCATGGCCGCCGAGGAGCGCGAGGTCCCCACGGCCGAACTGGAGCGCCAAGCGCGCGCCTTGGCCGCGGCCGAGCTGGAGCGCGACGGGCAGTTCGCCTTTCCCTTCCAGGCTGCGCTGGCTGCTCCCGGCCTTTCCTTCATCTGCGAGGTGAAGAAGGCATCGCCTTCGAAGGGTATCATTGCCGAGGATTTCCCCTACTTGCAGATAGCGCGCGAGTACGATGCGGCCGGCGCCAGCGCCATTTCGTGCCTTACCGAGCCGAAGTGGTTCATGGGCCACGACGAGTACCTGCGCGAAATCGCCGGGCAGGTTTCCATCCCCGTGCTGCGCAAGGACTTCGTGGTGTGCGAGCGCATGATCTACCAGGCGAAGGTGCTGGGCGCTTCGGCGGTACTGCTTATCTGCGCCATCCTGGACGACGAGCAGCTGCGCTCTTATGGGCAGTTGGCTGCTGAGCTGGGCCTTTCCGCCTTGGTGGAAGCCCACGATGCCCAGGAGATCGAGCGCGCGGTAGCGGCCGGAGCCCAGATCATCGGCGTGAACAACCGCAACCTGAAGGACTTCACGGTGGACTTCGACAA
>CAVHGQ010000080.1:4299-7146 GCA_963635335.1 Candidatus Melainabacteria bacterium
TTCTGTCGGATGCGGCGGCATCGCAGCCGCGCGTGAAGCTGTGCGGGATGTTCCGTGAGGCCGATGTGCGGGCCGTGGCCCAAGCGCAGCCCGACCTGTGCGGCTTCATCGTGGACTTCCCGAAGTCGCACCGCAGCGTAACGCCTGCTCAGCTTGCTGGTTTGAGCGAACTTCTGCTGGAATGCGAGCCCGCCGGTGCTCCTATTTGGCGTGTGGGCGTGTTCGTAGACGAACCGATGGAGCAGCTGGTGCGCATCGTGGAGTCTGGTTGCATCGACCTGGTGCAGCTGCACGGCAACGAGGACGCGGCCTACGTGGACGAGCTGCGGAACTGCACGGGCGTAGGCATAGTCCAGGCGTTTCGCATCCGCAGCACCGCCGATGTTGCTGCGGCCGAGGCAAGCGCTGCCGACCTGATTCTGCTCGACAACGGGCAGGGCACGGGCAAAGGGTTCGACTGGAGCCTGGTGGCCTCGGTGGGCCGGCCGTTCATGCTGGCCGGCGGCCTTGGGCCGGAAAACGTGGCGCAGGCTATTCGCGAGGTGCGTCCGTGGGGCGTGGATATGAGCTCGGGCATCGAGGCCGAAAAGCTCAAGGACCCTGCGAAGATGGTCGCCGCTGTTGCCGCCGTAAGAGGGAGTGAGCGCCCATGATACATCCTTGCAAATGTCCCGGAGAACGATGGCGCGACCGAGACAAGCGTGCAACGCTTCGGGAGGGGCGGGGGTCGACGAGAGCTCTCTGAACACTCCTCCTGAACCATTCGCGAAGCGAATGCCGTCCAATGCATGAAGCAGTGCAGCGCATGAGGTTTTTGGAAGCATTTCCGAAAAACCGAACAGCGGAACGGGAGGCTCGGCGACCCCCGCCCCTCGCGAAGCGCCGAAAGGCCAACAACAAAGGTAATCCCAGGCATTCAGCCTGATCAAGAAAGGAAACAACATGTCGAAGGGAAGATTCGGTATCCATGGCGGGCAGTACATGCCCGAAACCCTCATGAATGCCGTTATCGAGCTTGAGGAAGCTTACAACCACTACAAGGACGACCCGGACTTCAAGGCGGAGCTGAACACGCTGCTGAACGAGTACGCCAACCGCCCCTCGCTTCTGTACTATGCCGAGCGCCTTACCAAGGATCTGGGCGGCGCGAAGATCTACCTGAAGCGCGAAGACCTGAACCACACGGGCGCCCATAAGATCAACAACGTGCTTGGCCAGGTGCTCCTTGCCAAGAAGATGGGCAAGACCCGCGTTATCGCCGAGACGGGCGCCGGCCAGCATGGTGTGGCCACGGCAACGGCGGCTGCCCTGATGGACATGGAGTGCGAAGTGTTCATGGGCAAGGAAGACACCGAGCGCCAGGCCCTGAACGTGTACAAGATGCGTCTGCTGGGTGCGAAGGTGCACGCGGTAGAGAGCGGCACGGCAACGCTGAAGGACGCCGTTTCCGAGACCATGCGCGAATGGACCAACCGCATCGCCGACACGCATTACGTGCTGGGTTCCACCATGGGCCCGCATCCGTTCCCCACCATCGTGCGCGACTTCCAGGCCGTTATCTCGCAGGAGATCATGGACCAGTGCAAGGAAAAGGAAGGCCGCCTTCCCGACTGCGTGCTGGCCTGCGTGGGCGGCGGCTCGAACGCCATGGGCACGTTCTACCACTTCATCGAGCATCCGGAAGTGCAGCTGATCGGTTGCGAGGCTGCGGGCCGTGGCATCGACACGTTCGAAACGGCAGCCACCATCAACACCGGCAGCCTGGGCGTGTTCCACGGCATGAAGTCGTACTTCTGCCAGGACGAGTACGGCCAGATCGCGCCGGTGTACTCCATCAGCGCCGGCCTGGATTACCCGGGCATCGGGCCCGAGCATGCCTGGCTGCACGACACCGGCCGCGCCCAGTACGTGCCCGTCACCGACGACGAGGCGGTAGACGCCTTCGAGTACCTGAGTCGTTTGGAGGGCATCATCCCCGCAATCGAGAGCGCGCACGCCGTTGCCTACGCCTGCAAGATCGCGCCCACGATGAGCAAGGACAAGATCATGGTAATCACGCTTTCCGGCCGTGGCGACAAGGACTGCGCCGCCATCGCCCGTTATCGAGGAGAAGAGATCAATGAGTAACCCCCGTCTTACCGCCGCCTTCCAGCAGGGGAAGGCCTTCATTCCCTTCGTCACCTGCGGTGACCCCGACCTGGAAACCACGAAGAAGATCATCGCCGAGCTGGCCGACGCGGGCGCTTCCGTGATCGAGCTGGGCATCCCGTTTTCCGACCCCACGGCGGAAGGCCCGGTTATCCAGGCTGCGAACATGCGCGCGCTTTCTGCCGGCACCACCACCGACAAGATCTTCGACATGGTGGCTGAGGTGCGCAAGACCATCGATACGCCCATGGTGTTCATGACCTACGCTAACGTGGTGTTCCATTACGGCATCGAGCGCTTCGCTGAGCGCGCGGCTGAAGCAGGCATGGACGGTCTGATCTTGCCCGATGTGCCCTACGAGGAAAAGGCCGAGTTCGCCGAGGCCTTTGCCGCCAAGGGGATGGACCTTATCAGCATGATCGCCCCCACTTCCGAGGAGCGTATCGACATGATCGCGCGCGAGGCGCAGGGCTTCGTGTACTGCGTAAGCTCGCTGGGCGTTACCGGCACGCGCAGCCAGATCACCACCGACCTGGACTCCATCGTGGCGCACATCCGCAAGGCCACCGACACGCCCGTGGCCATCGGTTTCGGCATCTCGAATCCCGAGCAGGCTGCGGCCATGGCTGCGAAGAGCGATGGTGCCATCGTCGGTTCCGCCATCGTGAAGATCGTTGCCGCCGAGGGCGCAAACGCCGC
>CAVHGQ010000081.1:0-7104 GCA_963635335.1 Candidatus Melainabacteria bacterium
TGAAGCTCTTCCAAATGCAGCTGGTAGTAAATACTGCCGTTGTCGCTCGTTTTGAGCCTGCGCAGAAAACGTTGTTCGGCGAAAGCAGCATTCATGCGAAGGTAGCGCTCGTCCTGTTCGGCAGCAGTGCCTGAAAGCAGCTTCTTAACCTCTTTGGCAAAATCATCGTAATTGGTTTTGCCCAGGTTATAGGCGGTATATCCCTTTGCTTTGAAGTAATTGTATTTTGCGACGTCTTCATAAAGCTCGCCCCGGAAAAACGCATCGTATTCGGTAGGGGAATATTCGCGCACCAGGCTCTTCAGAGTTTGCAAGTCCCTGTGATACTGGTTGTACTTCGCTATCATGCTCGCGGAGATGCTGTCGCCGGTCTTGTAAACAACATCGGAATCCCTATACGAAAGCAGCCCTTGCAGCAGATAGGCAGCATGAACACCGCACAAAGACCCCAACAGCTCGGCGCAATCATCGGGGCATGCTTCCGCCAACTTCTCGAGCTCTTCTTCCTTGCCCAACGAAACCTTGGTTTTCTCGCACTCGAATTCACCGAAGATGTTCTTGAACTCGACAGAAAGCCCCAGCATTGCCCCTGCGACCGCCTTCGAGAATTTCTTCGCCGCCTGCGCTTCTTCCATGGGCACAACAACAAGCGAAGCGATCTCCTCGGAAATCTCCCGGCGGGAACGATTCGAATCGGCCAAGAGAGTTGCGATTTTGCCTGCGGGAGTTTCCTGCTTGCCCTCGCTTACCGGGCGCTCCAGCTCGCGCGATTCGCACCAATTGCCCAACGCCTCAAGAAAGGCACCTACCGCAGCGCCAGCATCGGCGTTCTTGGCAGATAGGCTTTGCCCCTGCCGCAGGAAATTGCCACGGTGTTTAACGATGTTGTGCATCGCCAGGTAGATCAGGCGAAGATCGGCCTGTTCGTCGGTTTCCATCAACCATTTGCGCAAGTGGTAGATAGTAGGAAAGCGATCGTAGTAGTCCGATTTGGTGAAATCGGACCCGTTGAAAATAGGGTCGCCTTCGATGAGCCTCGACTGCTCCAATCGCATGAAGAAATCCGGATCGACCTTTTCCATCTGCTCCCTGAACAAACTCTGCAGCAGGTTCAGTCGCCAACGGCGGCGAATATAGCGCCTACGCTGCCCGCGATGGGTGCGAGCCTCCGAAGCAGGGTTTGCACTGTCGAACAAACGGCTTCCCCAGGTAGGCTGTCTTTTGAAATGGAGAAGGTTGCCCTTTTCATCGGTAACAGCCCAGCCAACAGAGCCGGTGCCCATGTCCAAGCCTATGCTGTACTCGCCTTGAATGCCCCTCAAATTCATATCCGCAAACTCCTTCGCGTTGTGTTATAGTCGCGTTGTCTCCGATTACCAGTCGGATCGACACTGCGAGTCAAAATACGGCCTAGCCAAAAATGTTCCTTTGGGAACGCTCCGTAGGGAGCAATCCGACTTGCCAAAAGCCTCTTCGGAGGCTTTTTCTTTTCTCATCCTACCCTGCTTATTCACCGCCTTGCTTTAGCTAGCGGCCAACGGCCTGCCTGGTAAAGTGGCGGTTTTGGCTATGGTAGCAGCTTGCTTTGTTTCGGGTGTCCGTTCTGTTGCCCACCTTAACTATTGCTTTAGGGTAATGCGGCACCCCGCTCGAAATCGACGCGATTCGAGCGAGCAAACACCCACCCAAACGCAAAAGGCCCAGCGGGCGCCTTGGCGAACTGTCAAGGGCCGCTGGGCATTCTTGTCGCAACTCATCCCGTGTTAAACCGGTGGCGCATCCTTGCAGTACGCCCGCAAGGCGACCGGTGACAAGCCCATGCAACTTACCACCCGGGCAACGCTGCCTCCAGGCAGCAGTCGCAAGCGCCCGTGGCTTATCGCCTGAATGGCGCTACTTCCTCACAGCGCCTTTGAGATACGCCCGGCGCGCGGTTGCCGCAGCTAGCGCACCAGCTGCTAGCAACGCCGTGGCAGCAGGAGCTGTGGCGTCGCCGGTATTCGCCAGGACGTCCTTGCTGTCAGAGCTAGGCTCGCCCGCCACAGGCTTCACCGTGCTATCCGGCTGGCCGGAGCCGCCATCGCGCACCACGTCGCCGGGGAGCTCGTTGGTGGCAACGGCCGTGGCGCGCATCACGGTTTCGTAGCTGTTGTTGTAGTCGTGCCCCAGCACGTACAGCATGCCGCGGTAGGCAATGGCGCGGTCGAACACCGTGGGCGTGTAGTTCACGCGCTTACCGATACTCTCGAATGCGGAACCTCCGCTGCCCAGCAGGAATGTGTCATCCTGCACGATATCCGAGGTGGGCGTGCCGTCCTCGTTGTAGCCCGTCACCGAAATCAATCCGGCGAGCACGGGGCCATCGGCAGTAGCGGCAAGCCCCGCGGCAAGCTCGTAGTTGGCGGCAACCGGCGGCAGCACCCCAAGGTTGGTGGTTCCGTTGTAGCTGCCGATGGTTTCGCTCGTAACCGAGCCATCGCTGCCCAGGGTAAGGCACTCGAACTCAAGGGCGCTATCGTCAACCTTCCTGGCATTGGAGATATCCGACCTGGCGCCGCCGAACACGTAGAGCTTGTCGCCGCACAGCGCCGTCTGGATGTCGGACAACGAGCGCGCAAGGCCCGTGTTGGAACGTGGCGAGCACGAGCCCACCACCTTGGCTTCACCCGAATCAAGGTCGAACTCGCGCACGTTGTTGCCGGTGAGCGTCATCAGGGTGGTGTCGCCCTTCACCAGGATCTTCGCGTTGTTGTAGTTGTACTTCGCGGAAATCCACACGCCCGCTTTTTCAGCGGCTGCCTCGTCTTCGGGGATCTTGCTTACCACCGAGCCGCCGACAAGCAGCAGCCTATCGCCCACATTCACGATCGAGGCCTGGTAAGGCACATCGTCGGAGGCCACCTTTTCGGAAAGGTCGGTCCATTTGGAGGTGGCGGGGTCGTACGAGAACAGCTTCTTGGTGGCAAGGCCGCCGTTGTCCGCGCTGGCGGCGGAACCCATCACCAGCATCTTGCCGTCCCAAAGCGTGCAGCTTACGTTGGCCAGCCTGCACGGAAGGCTTTCCACTTCCTGCCACGTTTCCGAGTCGATCTCGTAGCGCCACACCTTGTCGTAGCGAAGCGCCTCGGACTGTTCGTTGCTCGAATCTATTTCCTCGGTGGCAAGGTCGCGCGCGCCGAACACGTAGATGGATCCGTCAAGCGCGGCCAGCGTGTTCAGCTCACTGCAGCTTTCCAGGAAGTCGGGGGTCTCTATTACCTGCTCGTATACCGGCACCTCATCTGCGGAAACGTCCTTGGTGAACACGAACGTGGTGCCGTAGCTGCACGACTTGTTGTCGCTGCGCGTCAGCACAACATCCAGGTAGCCGCTGATAAGCCCCGCCGGACGCTCCACAACCACCTCGTTTTCCGACCAGCTCTTCACCGTGGCTCCCTTGCCGCCGATGGTGATGCTGCCCGCTTCGCCGCCGAACGAGTCGCCCTTGATGGACACGGTTTCCCCATCGTTGGAAAGCGCGGCGGAGACGATGGCGGGAACGCGGCTATCCTGCGCCTTAGCAGAGAACTTGCTGGCGTCGATCATGCCGTTGGAAGAGCACAGCCCGCTCAGCGAGTCGTACTCGGTAACCGAGCTCTTCAGCACGCGGGTAAGCGCAGCGGCGCGCACGCTCTTGTCAAGCGAATCGTAGCCTTCCATCTGCTTGGAGGCCACCGCCGCAAGGCCGGCAACGCAAGGCGTGGCCATCGAGGTACCGCTTTCGTACATATACGGGGAAAGCTGCGTGCCCGCGCCCACGCAGTCGATGAGGATCCCGTTGGCGCTCGTTTTATTCAAACTGTCCGGCATGATGACCAGGTTCATATAGATATAGCTGTTGCCCTTGTCGTCGGTATGCACCGCCAACTTGGAGCCTTCGCTGGTTGCCTCCATAAGCGCCTTGTCGGCGGAATTCGAAAGCGCGTTCCATCCAGCCTTAAGGCTGGCAACACCGGCATAGCCGCCGACAAAATCGGTTTTACCCGTTGCGTCCACCGACTCGAACATGAGGGCGGTAATCCCCAAAGCGTCGCTTGGGGCGCCGCCATCGAGAGCTACCGAAACACCGATGTTGGAAAGCTTGCTCAAATTGTCTTTGCTGACCGGCACCTTAAGCGAAAGAAGAATGTTCGAGTTGGGGCTCTCTGCGTTCGCCGCCGCCAGTTCTTCCTTGGTTATCCTGAGCACGCCGTTGCCCGCATCGAAGCCGACGGTCTGGGTGTCCACCGTGCCAACCTTTTGTTTCTTCGTCTTGCCCTCGCCAAGCTGGTGGATGCCCACCCAGGCCTCGACTTCGGTGGAGCCTTCGCTGAAGTCGCTATAGGCAGCAAGGCTGCTTTTGTCCTTGATCAAGCTGGGGATGAACTTGCTGGTGATGGCGCTGCCCTGCGAGATTGCAGTGGAAAGGATATTGGTGCCCGGCGCGAACACGTCGGTGGTGGTTTTGCCGTAGTTCGAGAAGTCGGAGGCAACGCCGGTCATCGCGGACGCATCGACCACGGTGCAGTAGTCGGATGCCCCTTGGATCTTGGCGGTGTCCAGGGTTTTGTCCACGTCCACGGCAGCATTGCCGGAAGCGAACACGATGGCAACACCCTTTTGCCCAAGGCTTTTCGCCGCAAGGTAGATGGCACGGTTGGCGCCGCCTTCAGCGCCCCACGAATTGCTGGCAACGCGAACGTCCACGCCAGCGTCCACAGCGCGCTCGATGTACGCGAAGCCCTTTATCTCGGAACCGGTGGTGAATCGCCCCTGGCTATCGGCCGCGCGCACGCTGATGAGGTTGGCACCGTTGGCGGCACCGCTCACGCCGTAATCGTTCCATGCCGCAGCCGCAATGCCTGCGCAATGGGTGCCGTGGCCGTTCACGTCGCCGGAGTCGCCGCCGTCGCCAGTGGAGTTGAAGCCGTATTGGTCGCCGCCGATCTGGGAAATGTACTTGCTCATATCGAACATGACGCTGAAAAGGTCGGGGTTTTTGTAGTCGATGCCGCTATCCACGATGGCGATGACGCCTTCCGCGTTTTCGTTGGAGGAGTAGTTCCAGCCTTCGATGCCAACGTCGAAGCCCTCCTTGTGAAGGGAGCCATAGGCCGAAACGCTTTCGTCGGCATAGCCCCACTGAAGGGAGGTGCCATCTGCCAGGTCTTCGGCTGTGGCGACGGCGGATTCGTCCGTCTTATCGATGGGATTAACCGTGTCGTTGGCGTTAACGTCGGAGCCGGTGGAGCCTTCGCCGCCAGTGGCGAACGTGCCATCGGAGCCGGAGCCCTGGCCGTCGGATGTGCCTTCGGGGTCGTTGCTGCCGGTGCCATTGCCGCCTTCGCCGCTGGCGCCGTTGCCGTCGGAATCGGCGTCGTTGCCGCCGGTCGCGTCCGTGCCGTCGGTTGCACTGCCGGTAGAAGATATGGAACTGATCAGGGCATCTTTTTCCTCATCGCTGGCAGATTCAGTCGTATCGACATCTTCCACCGTGCCGGTGTAGTTTGGCTGTGCCCACGCCACACGCGCATCGCTTGCCAGCTCGCGAAGGATCTGCTCGGTGCCCATGCCCTCCTGCTTCACCAGCAGGGTGTACAGCTCAACATCGGAAGACTGCACAGCGGGAAGCTCGTCGGTTTCGCCCTCGGCAGCCGCAGCAACCTGGGTGCCCTCGAGCGCAGCTTCGGGCAGTGCCTCGTTGAAGGCAGACTCGTAGGCATCGCCCGTGGTCTGCGCCAGTTCCTCGGTGTCGGCGCAATCCAGCAGAAGATCGGTAGCGGGCTGCTCGCCAGCGCCCTGGTCGGCGCCTTCGTCGGCTGCCACCGAGGCAGCCTGGGTGCTTGCGGCCTGGGCGGCCGGGGCAACGATGGCCACAACCTCACCTTCAACGTACTCGCCCGAGGCAAGCATGCTGTCTATCTGGTCGGTCCAGAGTGTCTGCTGGCCAAGCTCTTCGGCAGAAGCAGTGCCCATCGCGGGAGCGGTGCCCTGCAGGGCGCCTCCCACCAATGCGAACGGCGCGCCATAGAACAGCATCGATGCCGCCAATAGCACGGCAATCGAAAGCGAGGCCGCACGCCTTGCCGGGGCAGCCCAAGTACGTATCCGGTTTTTCATGGAGACTCCCAAAACTGAAGGTAAAGATCCTTCTATTCTCGGGGAAAAGCCCAGGAAAACGCAACTACTGCAAATTGTGGACGGCAAGGGCACACCACGATGGCGATGGCGATGGCGATGGCGATGGCGATGGCGATGGCGATGGCGATGGCGATGAGAGGATCGCGCGCATCTTCCCTTACAGCGAAAATAACACCGCTTATCCACCGCACAATACCGCTTGCTTTGGGGAATTACTCACTGAGCGAACATTGTCCATCGCCGTTCGGCATTCGCATTCGCGCCGTTCGCCCCATTTCGCCCCTACCCGAAACAGCCCGCAACCCATACTTGACGCATTCATCCAACCCCACCGATAGGGGTTGCATCCAGAGAAAGGAATGCCATGGATATCAAGAATGTTGTCGTTGCCGGCGGCGGTGTGCTGGGCAGCCAGATCGCCTTCCAGAGTGCTTACAAGGGCTTCAACGTAAAGGTATGGCTGCGCATGGAAAGCTCCATCGGCCGCGCCAAGCCCAAGTTCGACCGCGTTCAGAAGATCTATCTGGCAACCCTGGAAGCCATGAAAACCAACCCGGCCGCCTACTGCCGCGGCCTGGCCGAAAGCCCCGAGCTTACCCCCGAGCAGATCGACGAGCTTATCGCGAAGGCAGCTTCGGCAATGGACCGTATCGAGTTCACCCTTAGCCACGAGGAAGCCGCCAAGGACGCCGACCTGGTAATCGAGGCCATCGCCGAGAACCCGCAGGAAAAGGTGGAGTTCTACACCACCATGGCGAAGTACCTGCCCGAGAAAACCATCATCGCCACCAATTCCTCCACCATGCTGCCCAGCGCCTTCGCCGAGAGCACCGGCCGCCCCGAGAAGTACCTGGCCCTGCACTTCGCCAACGAGATCTGGCGCAACAACACCGCCGAGGTCATGGGTCACGACGGCACCAGCCCTGAGGCGTACCAGGAAGTGGT
>CAVHGQ010000082.1:0-7021 GCA_963635335.1 Candidatus Melainabacteria bacterium
AAAGCGATCTATTTAGATCTCTTCAACCTCTACCAGGTGCTTGACCTTGAAGATCATGCCACGGACGCCAGGATTGTCTACCTGCTCTACCGTGCGACCGATCTTGCCAAGACCAAGAGCCTTAAGGGTGCGACCCTGATCGTACTTATAGCCGATGGAGCTCTTTACCTGGGTGATGCGAAGCGTCTTCTTTGCGTCAGCCATTGTTAGTTCTCCTTCCAACCGTAGATCTTGGAAACGGAGAGACCGCGACGCTGGGAAACCTGCTCGGGGCTCTGCATTTCCTTCAAGCCCTCTGCAACGGCCTTGACGATGTTCAGAACATTGTCAGTACCCAAAGACTTGGCGAACACGTCCTTGACGCCAGCGAGCTCGAGGACGGCACGAGCTGCGCCGCCAGCGATAACGCCGGTACCAGGGGTAGCAGGCTTAAGGAGAACACGGCCTGCGCCATAGACACCGATGATGTCATGGGGAAGGGTGCCAGCCTCGGTCAGCGGGATGGAGAACATGTTCTTCTTTGCGTCTTCCACGCCCTTCTTGATGGCGGTAGGCACTTCCTGGGACTTGCCCATGCCGATGCCGACCTTGCCCTTACCGTCGCCAACGACGACAAGTGCGGTCAGAGCGAAGCGGCGACCACCCTTGACAACCTTGGAAACGCGATTGATGTAGACAACACGTTCCTGAAGTTCGGGAACGCCTGCCTGGTTTTCTTGCTTACGAGCCATAAAGCTACCCTCTCTTAGAACTTCAGGCCTGCTTCACGGGCACCATCGGCAACTGCCTTGATGCGGCCATGATACAGGTTACCGCCGCGGTCGAAAACAACCTCGGTGATACCGTTTTCCAGTGCTTTCTTACCGATGATCTCACCGAGAGCAGCTGCACCTTCAACGGTTGCGCCCTTCTTCTCGGTTGCCTTGAACTCAGGGCCGAGGGTGGATACTGCGCAAATGGTCTTGGCAGCAACATCATCGATTACCTGGGCATACATGTTCGAGTTGGAACGGGTGATGCACAGACGCGGACGAGCAGCCGTACCGGAGATCTTGCCACGAACACGAGTGTGACGACGGCGCAGCCCAGCCTGTTTCTTTTGAAGCTTCTTCATAATTGATTCCCTTCAATACCTAGCTACTGAGCTGATTACTCAGACTTCGCGGCCTTGCCGAGCTTACGACGGACATACTCGCCTTCGTAGCGGATACCCTTGCCCTTGTAAGGCTCGGGCTTGCGCCATGCGCGGATGTCAGCAGCAACCTGGCCGACCTGCTCTTTGCTGATGCCCTTAACGATGATCTCGGTCTGGCTGGGAACCTCGAAAGTGATGTTCTCAGGAGCCGCAACGTTAACGGGGTGGGAGTAACCGAGCTGGATCTCAAGATCCTTGCCCTTGAGAGCGGCACGGTAACCAACGCCAACAAGCTCGAGCTTCTTGGAGTAACCGTTGCTTACACCCTCGATCATGTTGTGGATGAGGGTGCGGGTAAGGCCATGGAGGCTCTTTGCCTGACGGGAATCGTCGGGACGGGTTACGATAACCTCTTCGCCCTCTACCTTGATGGTGAGGATCTCGCTGAACTCGCGAGTGAGTTCGCCCTTGCTGCCCTTTACGGTAACAACGTTGCCGTCAACCTTGACGTCAACACCGGAAGGAATAGCAACAGGCATCTTACCAATACGAGACATTAGTGCTCCTTCCTTCCTACCAGATGTATGCCATGACTTCGCCGCCGACGCCCTCTTTGCGTGCGTCGCGATCGGTCATAACACCCTTGCTCGTCGAGATAACGGCAGTGCCCAAACCGCCAAGCACGCGGGGAAGCTCATCCTTGCCAGCGTAGATGCGCAGACCAGGCTTGGAGATGCGCTTGATGCCGCGGATGGTGCGAGCCTTCTTCTCACCGTACTTAAGGGTAAGGGTGAGAACGTCGCGGGGCTGAGCCGGCTCGATCTCGTAGCCGTTGATGTAGCCCTCTTCCTGCATGATGCGGGCGATTTCGACAAGCTTCTTGCTAGACGGCATGGATACCGTCGGCTTGCCAGCAGAGTTAGCGTTACGCACACGCGTAAGCATATCTGCGATGGGATCGTTCATGCTCATTGTTGTGTTTCTCCTTTGTTCATGATGAACCGAAAGGCCGGTTCGTGAGCACCCATGATGCACACGCCTTGACCAACGGTACTCAACAACGTGACCGTTAGTAAGATTCCTACCAGGAAGCCTTGGTCACGCCTGGCAGTTCGCCTTTGTTAGCGAGCTCGCGAAGGCATACGCGGCACAGACCGAACTTGCGGTAGTACGCACGGGGGCGACCACAGCGAGTGCAGCGATTGTGCTGGCGCGTAGAGAACTTCGGCTCACGCTTGGACTTGGCGATCATCGATTTCTTAGCCATTCAAGATCCTTCTTTCTATAACCAATTCTCGGTACCGAGAAGTTAGTTCTGCTTAGCGAACGGGAAGCCCATGGCATCCATAAGTGCCTTGGCGCCCTCATTGTTTTCGGCCGTGGTTACGAACGTGATGTCCATACCGCGGGTGCGATCGATCTTGTCGTACTCGATCTCGGGGAAGATAAGCTGCTCGGTGAGGCCCATGGTGTAGTTGCCACGACCA
Organism: Candidatus Melainabacteria bacterium; assembly: GCA_963635335.1. Classification (GTDB taxonomy): domain Bacteria; phylum Actinomycetota; class Coriobacteriia; order Coriobacteriales; family Eggerthellaceae; genus Anaerotardibacter. Next base: position 2,623 of record CAVHGQ010000082.1, read on the forward strand.
TCGAAGCTGTTGGGGTTGCAACCACGGAAGTCACGCACGCGGGGAAGCGCGGTGGACATCAGGCGGTCGAAGAACTCCCACATGCGGTCGCCACGGAGGGTTACCTTGCAGCCGATTGCCTGACCCTCGCGCAGATGGAAGCCTGCGATGGACTTCTTTGCACGGGTAACCATGGGCTGCTGACCGGTGATGACGCGCATGTCTGCGATAGCGCCGTCGAGGAGCTTCTTGTCGCCAGCGGCACGACCGACACCCATGTTCACCACGATCTTCTCGAGGCGGGGGATCTGGTTGACGTTGGTGAGGCCAAGTTCCTTGAAGAGCTGATCGCGCACTTCGTTTACATACTTTTCCTTCAGACGAGGAGTAGCCATTGTCCTAATAAACCTTTCTTCGATGAATTAAACGCAAGATTTCCGACCTTGCGTCCCCCGCATTGCGCGGGGGCCATAAAAAGCACGGCTAAATATTTTAGTCGATGTCAGCTCCGCATTTCTTGCAAACGCGAACTTTTTTACCATCTTCACGCTTTACGCTGACGCGGGTTGCCTCCTTGCAGGAGGGGCAGATCAGCATAACGTTGGAAACATGGATAGGTGCTTCGATCTCGGAGATGCCGCCCTCAGGGTTTGCCTGGGTGGGGCGCATAGCCTTCTTGACGATGTTGACCTTTTCAACGGTGACGCGCTGGGCAGTGGGCTTGGCGGCGATTACGATGCCCTCGGCACCGCGATCCTTGCCAGCAAGAACCTTTACCTTGTCACCCTTTTTGATGTTCATCTTTGCCATCTGTGTGTTCCTCCTACAGCGTTTCCGGTGCCAGAGACACGATCTTCATGTACTTCTTGTCACGAAGCTCGCGTGCAACAGGCCCGAAGATACGCGTACCGCGGGGAGCGCCGTTGCCGTCGATCAGGACGCAAGCGTTCTGGTCGAACTTGATGTAGCTACCATCGTTACGGCGAACTTCCTTCTTCACGCGCACTACGACGCAGCGGACGACTTCGCCCTTCTTGACGTTGCCGTTGGGCATAGCCTCCTTGACGCTGCAAATGATGACGTCACCCAGGCCTGCGTAACGGCGCTTGGAGCCGCCCAGGACCTTGATGCACTGCACCTTGCGTGCGCCGGAGTTGTCAGCGACGGCGAGCATGCTCTGCATTTGAATCATGTGCTTATACCTTTCGATGCTACAAGTAAGCTAAACGCCTACTTGGCCTTCTCTACGATGTCGAGAAGGCGCCAACGCTTCATCTTAGACAGCGGGCGGGTTTCCATAACGGTAACCGTATCGCCCACGCCAGCCTCATTGTTCTCATCATGGGCATGAAGCTTCTTGGTGGAGTTAACCATCTTGCCATACACGGGATGAGGCTTGCGCTCGTGGATTTGCACGACGCAGGTCTTATCGCCGGAGATGCTTACGACAACACCCTGGCGGACCTTACGAGAGTTACGTTCTTCACTCATGTCTTAAAACCTTCCTATCGCAGCTCTAAGCCTGAGCGGCCTTGAGTTCGCGGCTGCGCATCTCGGTCTGGATGCGAGCGATGTCCTTCTTGACCTGCTTGATGCGAGCGGTGTTGTCGAGCTGGCCAGTAGCCATCTGGAAGCGCAGGTTGAAGAGCTCTGCACGTGCTTCCTTGAGCTTAGCCTGCAGATCTTCACCCGAAAGTTTCTGGATCTCTGCTGCTTTCATTTACTCCTGCCCTTCTGCCTCGCGCTTGACGATCTTGCACTTGATGGGCAACTTGTCGATGGCCAGACGGAGAGCATCCTTTGCGGTTGCCTCGTCTACGCCGTCGATCTCGAACATGATGCGGCCGGGCTTTACAACGGCTACCCAGCCCTCAGGGTTACCCTTACCCTTACCCATGCGGGTTTCAGCAGGCTTCTGCGTGATGGGCTTGTCGGGGAAGATCGTGATCCAAACATTACCAGTACGGTTCATGCGACGGGTCATTGCGACACGAGCAGCCTCGATCTGGCGGTTGGTGATCCAATGGCGGTCGAGCGCCTGGATGCCCCAAGAACCATGGTTCAGAGTGGTGCCACCCTTGGCATTACCCTTCATAGAACCACGCTGCACCTTGCGGTGCTTTACGCGCTTAGGTACCAACATTACTTATCACCCCTATCGTTATTGCGGCGACGGGAACGGTTAGGACGGGAAGAGCCCTCGAGTGCGGGCTGCGGAGCCTTCTGGCCAGGGAGGACCTCACCGTGGTACACCCAAACCTGGATGCCGATGGAGCCCATGGTGGTAGCTGCGGTGCAGAAGCCGTAGTCGATCTTCGCACGCAGGGTGTGCAGAGGCACGCGGCCTTCGCGATACCACTCGCGGCGGCTCATCTCGGCACCGCCCAGACGACCAGCGCACTGGATACGGATGCCCTTTGCGCCGCTCTTGCGGGCGGACTGAACGGCCTTGCGCATAGCGCGGCGGAAGGCAACGCGGTTCTCGAGCTGCTCAGCGACGGACTGGGCGATGAGGTTGGCATCGAGCTCGGGGCGCTTGACCTCTACGACCTCAACGGAAACAGGGCCGTTGGCGATCTGGTTGAGCTTCTTGCGAAGAGCATCGACCTCTGCGCCCTTCTTGCCGATTACGACGCCGGGGCGAGACGTGGTGATGATGACCTTGATCTTGTCGCCAGCGCGCTCGATCTCCACGCGGGAGACGGCTGCATGGGCGAGCTGCTTGTCAAGGTAAGAACGGATAGCAAGATCGTTCTCAAGGTTCTTAGCATAGTCCTTGTCGGAATACCAACGGCTGCGCCAGTCCTCGGTAACGCCGAGACGGAAACCGGTGGGGCTTACCTTCTGACCCATACTATGCCTCCTCTCGGGTTGCTACGATAACGGTGATGTGGCTGGTGCGCTTGCGGATGCGAGCTGCAGAGCCCTTTGCGCGGGGGCGGATACGCTTCAGCGTGGGGCCCTCGTCTGCGAAGCAAGCCTTGACCACGAGGTTCTCGGGGTTGCCGGCACCCTTCTGCGCAGCGTTTGCCACTGCGGAGTTCAGGGTCTTCTCTACAACCTCGGCAACTGCGCGGTTGGTGAAGCGCAGGGTTTCCTGTGCCTCTACAACGGCCTTGCCACGGATCTGGTTCAGGACGATACGCGCCTTGCGGGGCGAAACGCGTACGTAGCGAGCGATTGCTTTAGCTTCCATGTTTCACCCTTTCTTACTTGTCGTGGCCGCGGAACGTACGAGAAGGTGCGAACTCGCCGAGCTTGTGGCCGACCATGGACTCAGTGATGTATACCGGAACGTGCTTGCGACCATCATGCACAGCGATGGTGTGACCAACCATCTCGGGGAAGATGGTGGAGGAACGCGACCACGTCTTGATGACCTTCTTGTCGCCAGCTTCGTTCATCGCAATAACGCGACCGAGAAGGCGAGGCTCCACGAAGGGACCTTTTTTCAAACTTCTGCTCAATGTTTCTCCTTATGCGATCGGGCGCTACTTCTTGCGACGGCGGATGATCAGGCGGCTCGAAGCCTTCTTGGGGTTGCGAGTGCGATGACCCTTGGTAGACACGCCCCACGGAGTAACAGGATGACGACCGGAAGACTTGTTCTTGCCTTCGCCGCCACCATGAGGATGGTCGACAGGGTTCATAACAGTACCGCGAACGGTGGGGCGGATGCCCTTCCAGCGGTTACGACCAGCCTTGCCGATCTTGATGTTGCCGTGCTCGGCATTGCCAACCTCGCCGATGGTTGCGCGGCAGGTGATGAGCACGCGGCGCATTTCGGAGGAGGGCATACGCAGGATGGCGTACTTGCCTTCCTTACCCATGAGCTGGATGCTGGTGCCAGCGGAGCGGGCGATTGCGGCACCGCGGCCGGGCTGAAGCTCAACTGCGTGGATGAGCGTACCAACGGGGATAGCGGAAAGGGGCAGAGCGTTGCCGGGCTTGATGTCCGCATCAGCGCCGGAGATGATGGTCTCGCCGACCTTCAGGCCCTTCGGATGAAGGATGTAGCGCTTCTCGCCGTCTGCATAGTGCAGAAGAGCGATGCGAGCGCTGCGGTTGGGGTCGTACTCGATCGTAGCAACCTTGGCGGGCACGCCGTCCTTGTTGCGCTTGAAGTCGATGATGCGGTAACGACGCTTGTTGCCGCCACCCTGATGGCGCGTGGTGATACGACCATTGTTGTTGCGGCCAGCCTTCTTCGGCAAAGGCGCCAGCAGAGACTTCTCGGGCTTGGTGCTGGTGATCTCAGCAAAGTCCGAAACAGTCTGGAAGCGGCGTCCAGGGCTCGTAGGCTTGAACTGTTTTACTCCCATTTTCTTCCTTTCTACGGATCGGGGGTTCGTTCCCGACCCTTTGACTTACGTGGGCTCCATCACCGCCATGGGGGCTTTTGGGAGAAAGCCCTCGGCGA
>CAVHGQ010000083.1:0-6992 GCA_963635335.1 Candidatus Melainabacteria bacterium
ACAACGACATCAAGAGCGTGACCATCGCGCGCATGGAGGTTCCCTGCTGCGGCGGCCTCGAAGAGGCGACCAAGGTGGCGCTGCAGAACAGCGGCAAGTTCATCCCCTGGCAGGTGGTCACCGTTTCCTGCGATGGCCAGATCTTGGATTAGGCCGCCTGGCGAACAAGGGCAAGCCGCCCAACCCCGCAAACAGGCCAGTTGCGAAACCCTCCTATTCGCGAAATAGAGCCGCCCCGGCAGAATAGCCAGGGCGGCTCTTTGCGTAAGCGGATAAGGTTGCCAGCACCGATAGGGTGACCGGAGCGAGCCAAGGGCTCGGCAGCGCGACCAGGACTAGCCCGGCCGCCGGCCTGCGGTTAACCCAACCGCTGCAGCCAGCGCATGAGGCCGAGCACGCCCGCCCGCGACCCCCGCGCCCTACCCTAGCGGCAGCAGTCGCGGATGACCTTGATAAGTTGTTCGGCGTCGAGGGGCTTCGACACATGGGCCGTCATGCCGGCAGCGGCGCTGCGCATGCGGTCGTCCGAGAAGGCGTTAGCGGTAACGGCGATGATGGGCACCGACTTCGCATCGGGGCGATCCAGCAGGCGGATAGCGCGGGTTGCCTCCGAGCCGTTCAGCTCGGGCATCATCTCGTCCATCAGGATGAAGTCGTAATGGCCGTTCGGCGAGCGCTTGAACCTATCCAGGGCTTCCTGCCCGTTGGACACGGCTTCCACCTGAACGCCCTCTTGCTGCAGCATGAACGTGGCGATCTCGGCGTTGAGCTGGTTGTCTTCCGCCAGAAGCGCGCGCATGCCATCCAAGCGAACGCCGGATGCGGCGGCATCTTCGCTGCAAGCGCCGTTGCAAGGCGCCACCTCGAATTCAAGCTCGATGGTGAAGGTGGTTCCCTTGCCCTTCTGGCTTTCAAGCTGAATGGTGCCACCCAGCTGTTCCACGATTTCCTTGCTGATGGCAAGGCCAAGGCCGCTGCCGCGGTACACCGCGTGCGAGCTGGAATCTTCCTGGGCAAAGGCCTCGAAGGCACGCTTCTGGAATTCCTCGCTCATGCCGATGCCGGTGTCCTGGCACACGAAGCGCACGTTCACGCGCCCATCGGCGAAGCCCAGCTCATCGCAGTCCATGCGAACCTGGCCGCCAGCGCGGTTGTACTTGATGGCGTTGCTGCCCAGGTTCTGCAGCACCTGCTTCAAGTGCAGCGAGCTGCCCAGAACACAGGCGTGATCCACCTGCACGTTCGATTCCAGCGCAACATCGGCGTTGTCGGCCTGGACCTGCAGCACGTCTACCACCGACTGCATGGTCTTCCGCAGGTCCAGCGGCTTCTTCTCGAAGTGCATCTGGCCGCTTTCCAGCTTGTTCATGTCCAGCGCGCTGTTCACCAGTTCCAGCAGGAAGCTGGAAGCCTCCCACATCTTCTTGCGGCATTCGGCCTGCTTCTGCATGTCGTCGGCGTAATGGTCGCCGATGGCCAGCATGCCGCGGATGCCGTTGATGGGGGTGCGCACATCGTGGCTCATGCGGCGCAGGAAGTCGGTCTTGGCCATGTTGGCGCGCTCCAGGCTTTCGGCGTACTCGCTTTCGCGGCGCAGCTTGGCGTTCTGCAGGTTCGTGCGCACCACGAACGCCACCAAAAGCACCGCCAAGTACAGGGCGAAGCCGCCCGCCAGCATCATGTCGCGTTGCGCCAGGACCGAGCCGGCCGGGAACCACACGTACACGTCGTAGCCGTTGGAGGTGGTTTTCAGGCCGTAGCAATCGGTTCCGTTGAACGTGCCTTCGGAAAGGCCGTGCGAACTGCTGCTGGAATCCAAGGAAAGCTGCGACGCGAACGATTCGCAGCTTTCGCCCTGCAGCGAGGCGTCGTTCGATGCCAGCACATCATCCTCATCGACAACGGCCACGGAGCCGTCCAAACCCAGGATGTAGTTGTCGAACATGGCGTTGAACAGGGACTGCGCGCCGTCCAGGTCGCCTTCCTCCACGTGGCTGGCGCCAACCAGCACGCCCCCTGCCGAATGCTGAGTGGAGCAGGCGGCGAAGTCGTACGCGTCGTCGCCGAGCCAGGTGCGGGTAAGATAGCTCTTTGACGGGTACTTCACCAGGTCGGTTAGGTTGTCTCCCTCCACCAGGCCTGAGGCAATCTGGCTGGCAACGCCCGAATCGCCCAACGCGCGCACAACCTGGCCATTGGAATCCAAGAGCGCCACCGTGCCCAGGTTCATGCTCTTCATGAAATCCTGCACTTGGGCATCGCTGGAGCTGTTGGCGAAGTCGAAGCGGCTGTCCAGTTCCTCAAGCTTCTCCCACACCGCGGTAAGGTTCCTGGTCTGCGAGTTGTAGATGTTCACCTCGTTGCGCTGCACGCTTTCGCGGGCGAACACGATGGAGTCCTGCGCGGTTTGGGAAGCATTGTGGAAGCTCTGCTCGGTGAGCAGCGCGTAGGCTGCGGCCAGCAACACGGCGCCCACCGCCACCCAAAGGGCGAACACCGTAAGGGTACGTTTGCCTGGCTTGGGGAACTTGGAGTTTGCTTCGCTGGTGCTCACTGGCTACTCCCCTCCCACTACCATCTGCGGATCCAGCCCGTAGCTTTCCACCACGTGCGCAACCGTGCCGTCGGAGATCATGTCGTTCAGAACGTTATTCAGCTTGCTCACAAGCTCGGAATCGCCGCGGTCCTTGTCGAACGCAACGCCGATCTCGGTATCGTAGAAGCCTTCGGGAAGCAGGGTGAACAGCCCGCCCGAGTTCTTCGCCAGGATGCTCATGGGGCCAACGTGCCCGCTTACGGCATCGACGCTGCCCAGGCGCAGCGCAGCGGTGGTTTCGTCCATGGTGGTAAAGGCCAACACATTAGATGCCTGCGGAACCACATCGCCCGCATGGCGCACCCAGGCCTCTTCGCTTTTGGTGGTAACCTCCACGGCAACGCGCTTGCCCTCTAGCTGGGAAAGCGAGGTGATGCCGCTGTTGGAGCGCACCACGGCCGCCTGGTAGCTTTTCATGTAGGGGCCTGCCCACTGGTACTTGCTTTCGCGACCCGTCATGCTGTAGCACGACCACAGGCAGTCGACCTCGCCCGAGGCAAGCAGGTCGTTCTTCTTTTCCCAGGAAATGCCGATGAATTCCGGCGTGTAGCCCAGGCGATTGCAGGCCTCTACCGCAAGCTCGTAGTCGATGCCGGTAACCTGGCCGTTGTCGTCGTAATAGGTGTACGGCTCGTAGATGTCCATGCCGATCTTAAGGACGGGCTTGTTCGAAGACGCGCTGGCATCCTGCCCGAAGGGGGCAGCTGAGCAGCCGAAAGCGAACACGCTCAAGGCAACCATGCACAGCAGGACAACGATTCGCTTCACCGTGGGACACGCTCCTTGGATGGATTCCGAAGGACACATTTTAGCACGGGGCAAGCGCCAACGCGCTAGGCGTCAAGCAGGTCAACCATCTTTCCAATCAGCATGTCCACGTCGATGGGCTTGGCGATATGGCCGTCCATGCCGGCGGCCAGGGCCGCGTCGCGGTCGCTGGAAAACGCGTTGGCGGTAACCGCGATGATGGGAAGGTGCGCGCGCTTCGGGTCGGGCAGCTCGCGGATGGCGCGTGTGGCCTCGTAGCCGTTCATGGTGGGCATCTGGATGTCCATCAGCACCAGGTCGTAGGTGCCGGCGGGGCTGTTAGCCACCATGTCCACGGCCACCGAGCCGTCGTTGGCGGTTTCCACCTTGAAGCCGGCGTTGCTCAGAATCTCGTAGGCGATCTCGCGGTTGAACTCGTTGTCTTCCACCAGCAGGATGCGCTTACCGGCCATGCTCTGCGCGCGACGGGCGCGGGCAGGGTCGGCAGCAGCTTCAGCATTGGGATCGGTGGCGCCCGCGGGGTTGGCGGCGGCATCGACGGCGAGACCAGCGTGCCAGCTTCCCGCAGCCTTGCCCTGAGCGGCGTTGGCGCCGGCAGCCCCGGCAACATCCCCCACCGTTTCCAGGTGCAGCGTTACCACGAACTCGGTGCCCACGCCCTTCTTGCTCTTCAGGCCGATGGAGCCGTTCATGATGTTCACCAGGTTCTTCGCGATGCTGAGGCCCAGGCCGGTGCCCACCACGGATCCGTCGGCATCCTGCTTTTCCCGCGCGAACGCCTCGAACGCATGGGCGACGAATTCCTCGGTCATTCCGATGCCCGTGTCGCTGATGCGGAACACGTAGTGGGCGTAGCGGGACGAACGCAGCGCGCGCTCTTCCACCTGGAACGTCACCTTGCCGCCGGGCTTGGTGAACTTCACCGCGTTGCCCAGGATGTTCATCAGCACTTTCTTTATCTTCAGCTCGTCGCCCACCACATTGAGGTGGCGCACCTTCGAGGTGTCGAACGTGAGCTGGATGCCGCCGGCCTCTGCGTTGCCGGCGATGATGGTGCGCAGCTCGTCGAACAGCGACTGCAGGCTGAAGGGCGCCTTGTCCAGCTTCACGCGGCCGCTTTCGATGTGGCTCATGTCCAGCACGTCGTTGATAAGGTCCAACAGGTGGTTGCCCGCAATGGTTACCTTGTTAAGGTAGCGAAGCACCTCGTCCGGGCTGTTCACGTGGGTTTTCGCCAGCTCGTTGAAGCCCAGGATGGCGTTCAGGGGCGTGCGTATGTCGTGGCTCATGTTGGAGAGGAAAATCGACTTGTCGGCACTGGCTTCCTCGGCCGCGTTCAGCGCCGTTTTCAGGATCTCCTGCTGCTCGCGTTCCTCGGCGATGGTTGCGTCGACGTTCTGGAAGCCGGCCAAAATGCCCTCGTCGTTTTCCGCGGCAAGGTACTTGAACTGGTAATAGTGCGTTTCGCCGCCGTCCAGCACGCGGTACGTGCCGATGTACTCGGGGGTTTTCGCAAGCTGGGCCTGCACAACCTCAAGGCGCATGGAGTCGAACAATCGCTGCTTGTCTTCGGGGTGCACGCGCTCTTCGATGTAGCGGGCGTAGGTTGCCTCGTAGGGGTACGTGCCGTTGCCTTCGGCCGTGAGCCCCGAGGTAACGAAGCCGTCGAGCTTCAGGATGTTCACCGAGTCGCTTTCCGGGTGGATAAGGAAAACGTTCAGGTAGTCCTTCGCCAGCGAGTTGAACAGGGCAAGATGATGGAGCGCGCGCTGCTCAAGGGCCTTGCGCTGGCTTACCTCTTCGGAAATGTCCATGCCGTACAGCACGCATTCCAGATGGCCGTTGGCTGGGTTCTGCATCACGCGCGCCGTTATGCGGGCCCAGCGGATACTGCCGTCGTCGAAGTACGACTGCACGTCGCGGCTTTGCTCGACGGTGCCGTTCTGGAACGCGGCTATCAGAGCATCGCGGTTGAACTGGGCAAACGCTTCTTCCTGCTTGGCTTCATCGGGAACATAGGCGAAGACCTGGGCCAGCGTGGTGTTCACCGGCACCTGCGACTGCACGCTTTTCAGGTTGTTGGTGGCCGCGCCGTTCACTGTGATGCAGCGGTCGTCGGTAAGGTCGAAATGCATGATGCCCTGCGCTTCGGGGATGGAACGCAGAAGCGTACGCACCTGCGACTCAAAGCTCTGTTGCGCGCGACGGCTGGGCGTTATGTCGGCCGCGTACTCCACGAAGGCGGGGCGGCCGTTCCATTCCACGGTGGCCGTTTTCACCGAGAACACCTGCTTGCCGTTGTCCACCTCGCCGCAAGCGTTCGGGCCGTCGCCCTGCAGAAGCGGGCAGAACGGGCACTGCTGGCTTAGCCCCATCATGTACTCGTAGCAATGGCGGCCGTGATGGTCTTCGTCACCGCCACGGAACGCCTTGGCTGCCGCGTTGGCGTACAGCATGGTCATGTCGTCCAGGTACGACATCTGCACCAGCTGGTCGGTTTGGTCCAGGATGCCCTTGAGCAGCTTCACCTCGCTGGGAAAGCGGCCTGGCTGTTCTGCTTCTTGCGATGTTCGGGGCATGACGATGGTCCTCGCTGCTTCTCTTCACGGCAGAACGCCTGGTGGCTGGTTGGTTCACGAAAGCTAACTTTACCACCTAAACTTAAAGTTGAAGCAGAAGCGCCTGGCGCGAATCCGCGCAAGTTGTCTTATCGGCGGCGAACAGCATGCGGGGTTGGTTACGCAGCCGGCTTCCTGGCGGGGAACTTTGCCGTGAACACGGTGCCGTTCGCGGCAGAGCTTTCCACGGAAAGGGTTCCGCCGTGCTCTTCCACGATGCTGCGGGCGATGGAAAGCCCCAGGCCATAGCCGCCCTTGCCGCCAGTGCGGGCTTCGTCGGCACGCCAGAAGCGGTCGAACACGTGCGGCAGCTCGCTTTCGGGGATGGGCGTGCCGGTGTTGCCCACGCGCAGCAGCGCGTTCTTGCCCTCCGCAGCCGTTTCCACCCAGATGCGCCCACCTTCTTCGGCGTACTTGCAGGCGTTGTCCATCAGAACGCCCAGCACGCGCTCGATGTCGCCGCGCACGCCTTCGATGCACACGCCCGGCTGGCAGTTCTCTTCCATCAGCACGCCGCGCTCGAAGGCCACGGCCTCGAACTGCAGCACCGCGCGCTGGGTCGCCTCGGAAAGGTCCAGCGGCTCTTTCTGCTTCAGCGTGCCTTCCAGCGCGCCCGCCTCGGCGGCATCATGCTTGGCCAGGGCCAGCATGTCTTCCACCAGGCGCTGCATGCGGTGCCCCTGGTGCTGGATGCCCTCTATCCACTGGCGCTGGCTTTCCACCGTTTCGCTTGCGTGGCCAAGCGCGATGCTCGCGTCGGCCAAAATTACCGTAAGGGGCGTTTTCAGCTCGTGCGAGGCATCGGCGATGAACTGCCGCTGCGAGCGCCACGCCTGTTCGGCCGGGCGCAGCGCCCAGCGCGAGAACAGGATGGATATCACCAGGAACGCCGCCACCACGCCCAGGCCCACCAGCGCCAGCATGGCCGCAAGCGAGCGCCAGCCCGAAGCAGAGCCCATGTCCGCGAAGGCCAGGTAGGTGGTTTCGCCTTGGGTGCGCTTTTCGTACAG
>CAVHGQ010000084.1:0-6990 GCA_963635335.1 Candidatus Melainabacteria bacterium
GCCTGCAGGTCGTAGGGGCTGTCGCCCACGTACACGCAGCGGCTCGGCGAAACGCCCAGCTTCTTCGCGGCCTGCAGCAGCGGGTCGGGGTCGGGCTTGTGGCCTTCGCTGTCTTCCGCGCCGTTCACGCAGGCGAACAGGTCGTACAGCCCGTGCGCCTTCAGGCTCTTGGAAGCAAGCGCCACGCGCTTGGAGGTGACCACGCCCACCAGGTAGCCCTTGTCCCGCAGCGCGCAGATGGCCTTCGGCACGCCCGCGAAGGGCGCCGACTTCTCGTCCAAATCGCGCTCGTTGTACTCGCGGTACACGCGGGTAAGCTCTTCGGCCACCTCGGCGCCATGGCCATGGTCGGCCGCGAAGGTCTCCATCTGGGTAACCAGGGGCTGGCCTACCTTGGAAACCAGCTCTTCATCGGGCAGGGCTTCGCCCAGCACCTTTTCGGTGGCATAGCGCATGCTGTCCAAAATGGGGGCGAAGGTGTCGAGCACGGTGCCATCGAGGTCGAATAGAGCAACATCGCGTTTGGGATTGAGGGGGATCATCGTTCGTCTTTCTTATTTCTGGGCACAAAAAAGCGACGGCGGGGATGCCGTCGCTCAAAGGTTTTAGCAGATTACAGGCCGAGTGCCTTCTTCAGGGAGGAAACACGGCGGCGAGAGACCGGGATTTTCTCGTCAACGCCATCGAGGGAAAGCAGCAACGTGCCGCCCGACTGCGGCTCCACTTCCTTCACCAGCGCAAGGTTCACCAGGTAGCCGCGATGCACGCGGAAGAAGCCGTGGCCATCGAGCGTCTTTTCCAGCTGGGCCAGGCTGACGGTAGAGAAGAAACGGTCCACGCCGGTTTGCAGGTAGGCGTAGTCGTCGCGCGCCATGACGTAGCGGATGTCGTCGATGTTGATGAGGATCTTCTTGCCGCCCTTTTCCACGGGGATGCGCTCGGCCTTCTGGGCCTTGGCATGCAGGGTGACGTGCTCGCGAACACGGGCCAGGGCATGGGCCAGGCGCTCGGTTTCGACGGGCTTCACCAGGTAATCGATGGCGTTCACCTTGAAAGCATCAAGGGCGAACTCGCTGTAGGCGGTAACGAACACCACGGCCGGCGGGTACTTCAGGTGCTGCAGCGCCTCTGCCAGCTGGATGCCGGTGGCCTCGGGCATGTTGATGTCCAGGAACATCACGTCGCAGGGGTATTCCTTGAGCTTCTCGATAGCCTCGCGAACGCTTGCCGCTTCCGCGACAACCTCGGTCTGGTTAAGCTCGCCCAAAAGAAAGCGCAGCTCGGAACGTGCCGGTGCCTCGTCGTCAACGATGATTGCCTTCAGCAACACAGCCTCCTCGGTTCTTCTCACATAATCATTCGTATTATAGACCACTTACCGAAAATGGCGCGGTCTTCTTGATTTCACCTAAATCCCCTGTTAAGGCTACATATTCGCGCAGTCGGGAAGGAACAGCGTGACGCGCGTGCCCTCGCCCAACTTGCTTTGCACGTCCATGTAGGCGCGCTCGCCGTAGTAGCCGCGCAGGCGGTCGTTGATGTTCTTCACGGCAATGCCCAGGCCCGTTTCCGACTTGGGCGCCATGATGTTCTGGCGCGCTTCCTCGGTCATGCCGATGCCGTCGTCGTTCACGTGAAGGGTCACGTCCGCCCCGTCCAGCTCGCCGGAGATGTAGATGGTGAGCTTGCCCTCGGCGGCCATGGCATGCTTCACGGCGTTTTCCACCAGGGGCTGCACCATGAAGGCGGGCACCTGCATGGCGCGGACCTCGTCGGGGATATCCACTTCCACGGCCAGGCGTTCCTCGCCGAAGCGCGCCTGCTCAAGCGAAAGGTAGCGCACCGTTTGCTCCACCTCGCGCGAAAGCGAGATAAGGTCGGAGCTGTTTTCCAGCGTTTGGCGGTAGAACACGGCGAACTCGCGCAGCATGACGCGGGCCTTGTCGGGGTCGGTGCGCACCAGCGATGCCATGGTGTTGATGATGTTGAACAGGAAATGCGGGTTGATCTGGCTTTGCAGGGCCTTCAGCTCCATGCTCGTTGCCAGCTTCTTCTGCTCTTCCAACTCCAGCGCGGAGATCTGGGTGGAAAGCAGCTGCGCGAAGCCCTCCGCCACCGAGATCTGCGTTTCGGTGATGCGGGAAGCCTTGGGGTAGTAGAACTTCAGCGTGCCGTGGATGACGTTGCCCAGCTTCAGCGGCACGATGATGGCGGCCTGGATGCTCTTGATGGGCTTGGGCAGGCCCACCTCGTACTGGCTGCGCAGCACGCGCGTCTTGCCGTCCTGCACCGTGCGCTTCGTGCCCGCCGTGCGGATGTGACCGCCCAGTTCGCCCAGGTCTTCGGCGCCTTCGCCGGAATAGCCCAGCACACGCTCGCGGTCGGTGATGGCAACGGCGCAGGCGGAAGTGGCGGGAAGCAGCAGCTCGCATACCTTCTGCGCGGCTTCCGAATTGAAGCCCTCCTGCATGGCCTCCAGCGTTTCGCTGGCAAGGTTCAGCACCGACATGGACTGGTTGGCGCGGATGCGGTCCGGGTCCAGGATAAGCGCAATGGTGATGAGCAGAAACGCCGTGAACAGCGCGCCCGAAGCGGTGAGCACCAGGTAGTTGGTTTGGGGGCCGAACATGGCCCAGCCAAGCACGCAGCCGCAGATAAGGGCCAGGCACAGGGAGGTTATCTCCAGGATGATGTTCACGTTGTGACGAGGGTAGGCCATAGGGGTGTCCTTGCAGGTTAGGGGGAAATCCTACGCATCGACCTTAACATATCCGCGCAGCCCGATTCCGGGCGGAATGCGGGCGCCCATGCGAAACAGGAAACTTGCCGGGAGAAGCCCTAGTGCATTGCCGCGCAGCAAAGTGGGCGGGCGGGAATGGGCGCCGCGGAGCCGAAAGCGCGGAGAGACAGGCTCGCGGCCCCAGCCAGCCGCCGAACGTTCGGGCGCGCCAGTACCGCAGCGCCAGCCAACCGCCAACCGCGCGATGCGCCGCCCCTACATCGCGGCGAACTCGTTTGCCAGCAGCACGATGGCGCTTACCAGCAAGAACGCGCCGAAGAACAGACGCAGCTGACGCTCGGGGATGCGGCGCACCAAATTCGCGCCGATAACCGCGCCGGGAATGCTGCCCACCGCCATGGCGATGCCGGCCATGTAGTCGATGTTGCCCAGCATGCCCTGCTCGATAACCCCGGGGATGGCCAAGATCATGATGGCCACCAGCGAAGTGCCCGAAGCCTGGCGCATCATGATGCCCAGCACCCCGATGAACAGCGGCACCATCAAAAATCCGCCGCCCACGCCCACGTAGCCCGAGGCCAAGCCCGCCGTAAGCCCGATGGCTATGGCCTGCAGCAGCTTCTTGCGCGTGAACACGAACTCGTCGGCACCTTCAGCCTCTTCGGAAGCCGCAGCCTTCTGGGCAGCCTTCTGCGCATCGACGCCCAGCACCTTGCCGCCTTCGGCCGCCTGCACCTTGGGGATGCGGAAGGCCTTCTTGAACATCTTGTAGGAGGAAAAGCCGATGATCAGCGCCGCCGCCAGCATGACCAGCCACGCCGGCGATATGTTGGCCAGGTACACGCCGATGGGACTGGTAACGGCGCCGGCAAGGCCGGCAGCAACGCCCACCTTGGGGATGCACGTCTTGTTCTTGATGTGCGTGACGAACCCCACCAACGACGTGGGGATGATGGTGAACAGCGAGGTGGCGGTGGAAACGAACGCCGAAAGGCCGAAGCCCAGGCGGAACAGGGGAACCATCAGGGTGCCGCCGCCGATGCCCAGAAGACCCGACAGCATTCCCACGACAACGCCAACCAGCGCGGTGGCTATAAACGTTTCCATACTGCCCTTCTTGCCCTATTCCTCGTCGATGTTGAGCCTTATCTCTCCGGTAAGGCCAGCATCGAGGTTAGCAGCGCCCCAGTTTGCGGGCGCGGGAACATCGTCAGCGGGCGCGCCTTCGGCGGGGGCGGGGCTGTGCTGAGCCTGCACCACCACGTCCTTGCCGGCCTGACGGGCAATGGCCGCCTGCACCAGCGCGGCACGCAGGCCGGTGTCCGACTCCATGCGCGCCATGATCTCGCCCCAGGTGTACTGGAACTCGAAGTACTTCATGCAATGCTCTTGCGCGTACTCGGTCGCCTGGTTGGCGGCCGCCTTCGCGCCCTCGCGGTACTTGCGCTTGTCGGGACGCACCAGCGAGCGCAGAAATGCCGTGCGCTTGATGCGCTTGGTGATGCCCGGCTCCAAGAACGGCCCCGGGTAGGGCATGAGCGAAGAGGGCTTGATCTGCAGCAGGTCGATCTGCGCGCGGCTGAACTCTATCTTGTAGTACTCGTACACCCAACGGTAGATATCGCGGTAGAAGCGATGGCCTTCGCTCTTGTCGCGCGGGGGAAGGTGCGTGAGCGACCACTGGTTGTCGAACCAGATGTCCGAGCCGTACATGCGCAGGTCAAGCAGGTAGTCCATGTCCTCGCCGCGCTTGATCCACGGGTCGAAGCTCAGGCGGCGATACGTTTCGCGGTGCAGCGCCAGGCAGCCGCCGCACACATGGTTGGAACGCGAAAGGCGCGGGCCGGCCATGGCCTTGGTGATCCAGTTGTTGAAGGCACGGCCTTGCTGCCAATAGTGGTTGTACCAGCGCTTTTGGCTCTTCGAAAGGTAGGTGCCCTCGTCGTTGAAGTAGAAACCCGACTTGGCCAGGATGGGGATGCCCTTCTTGGTGAGCTTGCCCAGGCCGTACATGGCCTTTTCCAGGAAGGCCTCGTCATCGACCACTTCATCGTCGTCCAGGAACACCACGGAATCGAAACCCAGCACCTGCGCCAGGACCAGCCCCAGGTTGCGGATGGAAGCGCAGCCCTCCAGGCCGATGGCTTGGCTCTGGTCGCCGAAGCCCAGCTGGTCTAGGCGCTGCTGCACGATCTGGGCTTCCGCCCTGCCCACCACCAGGGTGTGCATGTGGGGGAATTTGGATGCGATCTCCTGGACCTGCGCAGCTGCCTGGTCGGCAACCTCGTCGCCGCCTTCCGCGGCAACCAACAAGATGACCTGCCCCAACCCACGCACGTGGGAAAGGGAGTCCAAGCAGCGGGCCAAGGTTCCGGTCATGTTCAACGGGGTGGGATGATCGTACAGATCGGAAGGCACGCCGCGCTTGCGCGTGGGCGCCGTGTAGAACGTTGGAATGATTACGGCCGGATTCATGGGTCCCCCTAACTGCGCGCCCGTCACGTTGAGAGGCGCATTAGGATTGTACCCCAAGGCCGCAGGCGCGCTTTCGCCTGCGCACACCGCAGCATCATATGCGCAGGTGGGAGGGTTGGTTGCGGTGGCAGCGGCAGCGCGGATGGGCACCCCGAGCCCGGCAAGCGGAAGCCCCGAGCCTGTACCGACGGGGCGAAAGCAACGGCAATTGGGCCAAGCAGGCGTGACGCGCGAAGGCCGGAGGCGGCCAACCCCTACCGGCGGCGGCGCGGATGGCCGCGGCGGGTGCGGATGCGCTCGGCTTCCTCGCGCTTCTTCTGCACCTGCTTGCTCTCGCTGCGCAAGCGCAGGTACGACTCCAGGCGCGCCGGGGAAAGGCTGCCCTCTTCAACGGCGGCACGCACGGCGCACCCCGGCTCGTTGGCATGGGAGCAATCGCGGAAGCGGCAGCCCTGGGCCAGTTCCTCCACGTCGGAAAAGGCGGCGCCAATCCCCTCTTCGGCATCCCACAGCCCCAGGCCGCGCACGCCCGGCATATCGATGATGTGGCCGCCGCCGGGAAGGTCGATGATCTGACGCGAAACCGTGGTGTGCCGGCCCTTGCCGTCGCTGCGTACCTCGGTGGTTTTCTGCACCTGGCTTCCCACCAGCATGTTCACCAAGCTCGATTTGCCCACGCCGCTGCGCCCGATGAGCACCGCGGTCTTGTCGCCTTCGGCGATGGCCTGTGCCAAGCGCTGCACCGATTCAGGGCTGCGGTCCGATACCGCCAGAAGCTCGTCGTTGCCCACGAAGCCGTCGATGCGGCGGCGCACTTCCTCAACCTCTTCGGCCGAAGCCATCAGGTCGGCCTTGGTGAGCACCACCATAACCTGGGCACCCGTCTCGTGCGCAAGCACCAGCTCGCGCTCCAGCCGGCGGATGTTCACCTCTTCGATGGGCTGGGCCACTACCACCAAGTCGAAGTTGGCGGCAAGCGTCTGCGGCAGGGCGCGCTCGGTGGGGTCCTTGCGCACGAAGCACGTGCGGCGCGGAAGCGTTTCCTCGATGATGCCCTTGTCGTGGCCTTCGGGAAGGGAAACGCGCACGTAATCGCCCACCACGGCGCGCTTGTCGCTGCCCTTCACCAGGGAAATGGCGTGCTCGCAGCGAACCTCCTGCCCGTTTTCCAGGCGCACCAACGGGTAGCCCCGGTCCAGCTTCACCACATGCCCTTGCTGCATCGAACCCTCCACTACAGCGTTCCCTCGCGTTTCTTGTAGTACACGTACAGAAGGCCTGCGCCGGCGGCGACCGCCAGCACGGCGGCGATCAGGATATGCATGTTCACCTGCGGGTATTCAGACTCGCCGGAAGCCAAGGCCGCAAGCTCTTCCACGTGGATGTCCGACATGCCCTGGTGCTCGCTGCACTCCAAGTGGAACGTGCCGCGCACCTGCAGCTCGGTTCCCTTCAGCCCGAAATGGCCGTACGAATCGATGACGCTGGACTGTTCCATGGTCATGAACACCGAGACCACGCTGGGGTTGGCGGCCTCGGAATCCTGCAGGGTTATCCAGCAGTTGCCGCTTTGCATCTCGTCGTTGATGCGGTCGCCCACCACTTCGCCCTGCACCAGCACGGTTTGCCCCTCGTAGTACGAGTCGGCCTTGGCCAGATCGGCGATGGAGGTTTGGTAGAGGAACGAGCTGTCGGGCAGCTGGTTCACATACACGCGGTTAGAGCTGGCCTGCCCCTCGTCGTCGGCCCAGGCGAAGGCGGGAAGCGCCAGCAGA
>CAVHGQ010000085.1:0-6981 GCA_963635335.1 Candidatus Melainabacteria bacterium
GGGGCGCCGCCTTGAAGGCGAGCGCTCGGAAGCCGCGCTCCGGAAGGGCTTCTCGCCGCGCAGGTGCCGCCCGTCGCTACCGAGTCATGGCCGCGTGTCAGCAGGGACAGACCCCCTTAACACTGCGGGACCTAAGGGTTTACCAGATCGGTTTATACTGTTGAAACGCTTGAAAACCCTTTCGATTGGAGCCTTGCCACATGAATAAAGACGCAGCATCACCGCTGAACCGCAGGGCCTTTTTGACGTTGGGCGCTGGCGCACTATGCGCCTTCGGCCTGAGTGGCTGTTCTTCCAAGGGGAGTTATGAGGACGGCTATGAAGCTGGATATGCTGCGGCCATTGCGGACATGGAGCAGCAGAAGTCGAGCATCCCGACTTCCGGCATCGAGTATACGATCAGCTCGGCCTCCTTTGGGTCCGAAGAGTATAGCGGAGATAGCGTGATCGTTCTGGAGACGACCGGAAAGAATGTGGGCGACAAAGACCGCTCTGTTTCGTTTACGGGCTTTGAATTGAATGCTTACCAGGGAGGAAAAGCATTGGAGCCCTGCCATTTTGTTGCAGGGCGTGAACGTCCGGATGAAAGGACCGTACAGGCGGGCATTAGCCAAGATGGGTGGTTTGCCTATACGCTGATCGACACGATAACGCCTGTTGAGTGTAAAGCCTCAGGCGGCGAGGGAACGGCTAGCTATGGGCTGTCTAATCCTCAGACAATCGACTTGAGCACTCTTTAGCTTGTATTTGAATTACCCCCATATCACTATAGAAGCCGCAATAGGACTCTATATGACATTACCGCAGGTAGATAAGCCTTTTTAAAACAACTGGCAAGACATTACGCGACACCGGATGACGATCCATGCAGGTTCCTTTGTAACGGTATTTGTACCTCTTGGTCATCTAGCAATGGAGGCTTGAGCAGCCGAAAGCCCCGGGAACGCTGCCTCTTAAGCCCGGTTCCCCCGTGTGCGGTTGTATCCTCCGTCGAACGCGTCGTAGGCCTTGATGGTCTCGTGCTCCAGCTCGTCCAGGCTGTCGTAGCCGCTGCCGTTCAGGGGGATTAGCGCCACCTCGAACTCGGCGCCGTACTTGAAGTCTGCGTACACGTCGCCGTTGCCTCGTCCGGTCAGATGGGCGGCAATGCGGTCTAACGCCTTGCTGCTCTGGCCCACGTAGCACTTGTCGGCAGTCTTGTTGTGCAGCACGTAGACGCCGGTAACGTCGCCATCAGCCTTCAGCAGGGCGCGGTTCTCTAGGAAGTCCCGCGCCGGCACCCCTCCGCCAGCAAGCCCGTAGATCTTTGCGCGAAGCTCGGCTTCCCTCTGCTGCTGGCGCTTGCCAATGACGATGCAGGCGATGCCGCAAACCAAGAAGAAGATCCCCATGATCCAGACGAGCCACTTCATGACGTTAGGGAAGGTCGACCTGTACATTGTCTCTTCCCAGGCAAGCGAATAGCCGAAAACGAGTCCCAAGATGTAGTATCCCGCTATCATCAGGACGGCGAGAACGATCGCGCACTTGCCGAACCTGATGTTGAACGAAGCGCTCTCGTTTGCCTTCTTTCCCACCACCGCGCTGGTGACCAAGACCGGAAGCATGCTCGACATAAGAACCCCTTAACGTCTTTACAAATAAGGCGATTATAGCCCGCTCTTGCCGGCTTCGCTGCCCGACCGTTGCAGATGCAGCGCCGGACAGAGTCAGGCGGGCATGGCCGCCCGGACGGGTGGGATAGCGTTCCAACCCGCGGCGCGGATAGGTTGCGGGGAGTGTGGGCGAGCGGTGATTGGGATTCCGGGGGCGGCTTCTTATCGGCCATTTCCGCAGTAGGCGTTTCTTATAGCGGATCTTGATGGGTTTGCCCCTGGTTATGCTGCTAAAATAAAGGAAAGTAATAACTCGGAGCGGTTGGGTGCTCCGTTTGGGTTCTTCGTTTTCGGCGAAGAGGAAAGAGGGGGATAACGATGAAGCAGTACAAGCGAGTATTTGCGGCTCTCGATGGCGGCAGCACTCAGGAAGAGGTTGCCGAGCGCGCAATCCAGATCGCGAAGCTCAATCATGCAGAGCTCATGCTAGGCCACGTGGTTGATTCCGTGCCGGATTCTCTGACGGGCACCGACTACAAGGAGCTTGCGGACACGGTTCGCAAACGCCTGCTGGATTCCTTGGGCGACATCCTCACGAATGCGGAAAACGACCCCGACATCCCTTCCGTCGAAGTAGTGGTCAAGGTCGGCCGCATCCAGGAAACCATCCACAACCTGATGATCAAGCCGTTCGAGCCCGAGCTGGTTATCTGCGGCGAGCGCGGCCTTTCCAACATCACCTACGTGTTCGTGGGCAGCGTTTCCACCTACCTCATCCGCAACCTGCGTTGCGACGTCCTGGTGGTCAAGCAGGACTAACCCTTGGTTCAGCCAATTCGCGGGCGTCGGCATTGTGCCGGCGCCCGTTTTGCGTTTAGGGGCGGAAGGGCTCGTGCGGTTGCTGCCCCTTCGTGCGTCTGCCGCCTCGCCGGCGACCTGCGCTTGCTGGCAAACTTAACGCAACGCCGCCGCGCTGGCCTTGGCGGTGCAGCCAGCACATCGCCATCTCCGCAGGTTTCTACTGGCGCCAAACAGCTGTCTTCCCTTTGGGCTAGAATATGAAGCTGTATGCGCCCTTGCGCGCATCCGAAACAGACACGAGAGAGGCTCACACCCAAAATGCAGAACAGCCATTACGACTACCTTATCGTCGGCGCCGGCATCACCAGCGCCGTTTTCGCCCACGAGGCCGCGAAGGTGGGCAAGACCTGCCTGGTAATCGACCGCCGCGACCATATCGCCGGCAACATCTACACCGAGGAAATCGACGGCATCAACGTCCATAAATACGGCGCGCACATCTTCCATACCTCGCTGCGCCCGGTGTGGGACTACGTTAACCAGTTCGCGGAGTTCAACAACTACGTGAACAGCCCCGTTGCCAGCTACAAGGACGAGCTGTACAACCTGCCGTTCAACATGAACACCTTCTCGAAGATGTGGGGCATCAAGACCCCGGCCGAGGCCAAGGAGATCATCGAGCGCCAGAAGGCCGAAGCTGCCGAGCAGATCGGCGAAGGCGAGCCCAGCAACCTCGAGGAGCAGGCGCTTTCCCTTATCGGCAAGGACGTGTTCGAGAAGCTGATCAAGGGCTACACGGAAAAGCAGTGGGGCCGCAGCTGCACCGAGCTTCCGCCCAGCATCATCAAGCGCCTGCCCGTGCGCTTCATCTACGATAACAACTACTTCAACGATCGTTGGCAGGGCATTCCCATGGGCGGCTACACGGCCATGGTACAGCGCATGTTTGGCGAAACCGAGATTTTGCTGAACACCGAGTACCGCGAGTTCATCGCTGAGAACGCCGGCATCGCCGATCGCGTTATCTACTGCGGCACCATCGACCAGTACTTCGACTACCAGCTGGGCGCCCTTGAGTACCGCAGCCTGCGCTTCGAGTCGGAGCGCATTGAGTGCGAGAACTGGCAGGGCAATGCGGTGGTGAACTACACCGAGCGCGAGGTTCCCTTCACGCGCATCATCGAGCACAAGCACTTCGAGTACGGCACGCAGCCCACCACCATCATCACGCGCGAGTACCCGGCGAACTGGGAGCGCGGCGACGAGCCGTACTACCCGCTGAACGACGAGCGCAACAGCGCCCTGTACGAGAAGTACGTCGAGCTGGCCAAGCAGGAGGGCAACGTGGTGTTCGCCGGCCGCTTGGGCGGTTACAAGTACTACGACATGGACAAGGCCATCGATGCCGCGTTCGACCTGGTGGCAGACGAGCTTGGCGTTGCCTTGAAGTAACGTTCATCCGAATGCTCGGCGCGGTGGCGGGCTTGGTGCCTGCTGCCGCGCTTTTCTTTTGCCGTTATGCCCCATAATGGGCGTACGAACCCGCTGGTCAAAGGCGCTTCGGGTTCGGGCATGGGCTTCGCACTGGTTGCCGTGCCGGAATGGAAGGAGGGCTCATGCCCAAACGTGCAGTAGCTGTTGTCGCCGGCCTTGCGCTGGCTCTTTCGCTTGCGGGATGCTCGCAGCCTGAACAGGAAGAGCGGCAGGACGATTCTCTCCAGGTGAGCGACGTTGTGAGCGATTCCGCCGATTCTTCCAGCACCCAGGAAGCCGCCAGCACGGCCGAGCAGGCACCTGCGGAAGAGCCTGCGAAACCCACAGCCGACGACCTTCGCGCGAAGCTCGACATCTCCGAGGACTACCGCACAAGCTTCAAGCACGGCGTGAAAACCGCCGAATACCAGAAGTACATCGTGCTGCACGACACCGAGGTGGACACCAGCGCTTCTTCCATCGTCAGCTCGTGGGACGGCAACGGGAGCGGGGTTGCCGCGCACTTCATCGTGAACAAGGACGGGTCCATCGTGCAATGCGTGCCGCTCGATGTTATCGCGCATCATGCCGGCTACGGCGATACGGGGCACAACCAGAGCTACGGCGTGACGGACGAAAGCCGCGACGACAAGGTGGGCACCACCAGCGCGCCATCGAAGAGCATCACCGACTACGGCATGAACTCCTATTCGGTGGGCATCGAGATCGTGCACGTGGGTGGCGCGGGCGGCTACCCCGAGGCTCAGTTGCAGGCCGTGGACAACCTCATTGCCTATATTGACGCCTATTACGGCAAGGAAAGCACCATCATCGACCACAAAACGTGGCGCACCAGCAATTCGGATACTTCCGCAGAATTCGCCACCTACCTGGCCAATTACGAGGATCACCGGACGCATAACTAAGTTGGCGTGATGTCCTGCAGTTCGGCCAACCGCAGAGCCCAACTTGCGCGGTTGATGGATTTTGCTTGCATTGGGGTGGCGGTTCTGTAATAATACCAACTCGTGACACACGGGAGATTGGCGCAGCGGGAGCGCAGTTGCCTTACAAGCAAACGGTCACAGGTTCAAATCCTGTATCTCCCACCACTTATCCTCGCCGGGCTTTCCAAGCCCGGTGTTCATATTTCGGGCGTTTAGCTCAGCGGGAGAGCACTTCCTTCACACGGAAGGGGTCATCGGTTCAATCCCGGTAACGCCCACCACATTTTCAAGGTTCGCTTCGGCGAACCTTTTTTCGTGCCATTGCGCGCTAACCTGCCAGCTAAACCTTCTGTATCTTCAGCTTGAAGCCTTTGGGGGCAGGATCCTCCAGGTAAAGCGATAGGAACGAAGCGGCGTACAGGGGCAGGTAGAGGACTTTGCCCCTCCTCTCGATGTTTCCTCGGGAAAGGACAATGCCCAGATCGACGTTGTACCCTTCTGTCTCCATCACGTGGTCAAGCGCTGCATGCGAATGGAAATACCGCCCCGATTTCACCTCTATGGGCACCGCTTTCCCGTTGCCGGCCTCCACGACGAAATCGACCTCTCCGCGCTTGCGTGTTTGGTAGTAATACAGCCTGTGCCCCTGCGCAGTTAGCTGCTGCGCCACGACGTTTTCGTATACGCTGCCAAGGTTCGGATCTTTTTCGTCCAGGTATGCCGCCTGCGCCAGCGATAAGGGGTAACGCGCCATCAGCATGCCCGTATCGGACTGGTACAGCTTGAACTTCATTGGGCTCGCTGTTTTCAGCAGTGGCGATTTGGGCTCGCTTACCAAATCGGTTTTCAGCGCCACGCCTGCATTCGTGAGCCACACGAAGTCGCGCTGATACTTTTCGTAGCGTGCCTGCGGGTCGATGGAGTTCAGCATGAAGCGGCGCGTGTCCCCCTCGAGCTGTATGGGAAGCTGGTCGAATATGCTTTGAACCTGCAGCGATCGATTGCCAGCATACTTCGAGATATCGCGGCGATACTGCCTGTTCAAATCTTCGAGTACCTGGCGAACGGCAGCAAGATCGCCATCGGAATCGATGAGCTGCTGTACTGCTTCGGGCATGCCACCAGACACAAGGTACGTGCGGAAGTTCGCCATAAGTGCCTCGTGTATATAGCCTTCGACGGGCGTTTCGTTTTTACAACAGTGGCGTACCGCCTCCAGAGCCTCGTCGCTCACGCCGATTGCCCAGTAGAACTCCTCAATGTCGAGCGGGTACATAAGCAGCTCGTGAACCGAGCCGACGGGATACGATCGCACGCCCTTGAACTCCGTTCCCAGCATGGATCCGGAAAAGGCCCAATGGCAGCGACCGTCCTCGACCAGGAATTTTGCCATAGTCACAACATCGGGCGCTTCTTGAACCTCGTCGATGAAAACGAGGGTGTTGCCGGGGACGATGCTCTGGCCGGACAACATGGTAACGCGCGATATGAAGTCGTCGGCATCGGCGGCGCTTTGCAATGCCTCGCGGGAACGTTTGTTTTCGAATAGGTTTATCTCGATGAAGCACTCATAATCCGCTTTGCCGAATTCGCGGATTGCGTAGCTTTTGCCCACCTGGCGTGCCCCAACGACGAGCAATGCCTTCTGGTTCGCAATTGCTTTCCAGCTCTTAAGCTTTGATGTTATCTTTCGCTTCAACATAAAGCATCATCTACCTGGTATTTCGATGTGAAAACCTACGAAATGCATAATTTATATTAGCTTAAAACCTACGGAATGCAGAAATTTCTAGCCGGGAAAATCGACGGAATGCGGAACTTTTTGCCTGGGAAATCCTACGGAATGCGGAATTCTTGGTGGGTGGCTGCGGCTGTTCACGGCATCTGCCCGGCATTCTGCTTGTAGGATGATGCCTCCCCGGTGGCTATTCGCTGCCGGGGAGGCACTTTGTTTTGCGGGCTTGGCCGACGGCTGCGGGGCTTGAGCCGAATGGGCTCTGGTTCGCGCCTGCCTGGGGTTGGGCTCAACGGGTTGTTGATGAGTCGCCCCAGCTGTGCATGCCGCGCGGCCAGGGTTTGACCCCGTAATTCCTTCTTGTTACTGTTTTGAGGTTTTCGAACTAACTGGCTTAGATTAGAGAACGTCAATGTTGGCGCGCTTTGGG
>CAVHGQ010000086.1:0-5571 GCA_963635335.1 Candidatus Melainabacteria bacterium
CGAGGGCAAGCTGTACACGCGCACGCCGGTGCAGCTTATCTACCTGGACGACAGCTATTACCTGGTTGCCTGGAGCGACAAGCACCAAGGGCTGGCGAACTTCAGGTTGGACCGCATGGTGAACATCGAGGTTTCCGACCTGCCCATTGCCAAGAACGAGGTGATTGCCGCCTTCGACGTGGGTGAGTACCTGAAAAGCTCGTTCGACATGTACCGTGGCGCAGAGGTGAAGGCTACCTTGCGCGTGAAGAAGGAGTCCATCAATCCCATCATCGACCGCTTCGGCAAGAACGTGGACATGACCCCTTACAGCGACGACGAGGTGCGCGTGCGCGCCACGGTGATGGACTCGCCCACGTTCTTCGGCTGGCTCACCACGTTGGGCTCCAGCGCGATAATCGAGCAGCCCACCTCCTTGCGGAAGTCGTACTTGACGTACCTCCAGCGGATCACGGAATCGTACGGGGTGCAGTAGGTTTTAACGGCGGCGTTCATCAGGCGGCCTCCTTTCCGCATTCGCGAACGAACTCGCCCACGCGCTCGGACATGAGGGCGGCGAGCTTGGAAAGGCAGGCCAGTTTGTTGGCGTACTCGATGCCGGAAATGCCTTCCACCTCGCCGCCGCTTTTCTCCTGTTCGCGGATATCCCATTCCAGGAAATGCAGGTCGTCGAAGAGGAAATCCTTGGCGCTGATAAGCACGTCGAAGTCCTTCCCCTTCATCTTCTCTTCGTATTCAACCGGGTCGACGATTCCCATGGCGAACCTCCTTGGACTGCTGTTGCGTTTGACTGATGCGATTTAGTAGTCGCGCTTGTCGGCGATGTAGATGCCGATGCGCACCTGCCTCCAGGGCTCGGCTTCCTTGTTCACCTGCAGCACGCGGCACTCGAACACATTGGAGTGGCCGAAGAAGGGCAGCAGGGAAATGAGCTGGTTGTCGGTGCGGGGGATGTAGCCGATCATGACGTCCTTGAAGTAGACGGCTACGGCTTCGGGGTCGTGGGGGTTGTCGCGCTCGGGAACCAGGGCGAGCTGGGTGCCCGCCTTCAGCTCTTCCAGAACCAGCGCCCCATCGTGGTGCTGGAAGCCTGCGATGAAGAATGTGGCGACGTGACGGCTTGGCGTGTACATGGCGAACCTCCTTGTTGTTCGGTCAACTGATGGTTCGCATACTACGCGGGTGGAAACGGTTGGGTGGGCAGCGGAATGGACAGCTAGGATCCCATCAGGTCGCGTGCGACGGCAGAGCCTATGGCCAGCCCCATCGCCGCGGGCACGAAGGCGTTGCTGCCGGGAACGCTGCGGCGCTGCAGGCAGGTTCGTTCGCTGCCGGGAGGGCACACGCATCCTGCGGCACAACCTGCCTTGCCGTCTTCTGCAAGCTTCACGGTGGGCTCGGGCGAATAGGCCACCTTCAGCCCCTTGATGCCGCGTTTGCGCAGTTCCTTGCGGATGATGCGCGCCAGGCGGCAGATGGAGGTCTCCGAGATGTCGGCGATGCGGATGGCGGTTGGGTCGAGCTTGTTGCCGGCGCCCATCGCGCTGATGATGGGCACACCCGCCGCCTTCGCCTGGGTTACCAGGTTGAGCTTCGCGGTAACCGTGTCCACGCAGTCCACCACGTAGTCGTACTGCGCGAAGTCGAATTGGTCTGCGCTGTCGGGCAGGTAGAAGCATTTGTGCTTGACGATCTTGCAGTCGGGGTTGATGTCCAGCAGGCGCTGCTCCATGGCATCGACCTTGTCCATACCGATGGTTTTCCAGGTGGCGATGACCTGGCGGTTGATGTTCGTGAGGCACACCTTGTCATCGTCGACGATGTCGATGGCGCCCAGACCGCTGCGCACCAGCGACTCGCATACGAAGCCTCCCACGCCGCCGCAGCCGAACACGATAACGCGCGCGTTCGCAAGCGCTTCGACGCCTTCGTTGCCGAATACCAGGCGGGTACGGGAGAACTGATCGAGCACGGCGGGCCTTTCTTGCTTGTGCCGAAGATGAGCGGCACGGCGGATGGACGGTGCCATTGTACGGCAAGGCGCCTACCTTGCAGGCGGCATGCCCCAGGCGAAGTGGTCGGAGTGCAGCAGCTGCTCTGCCTTCTCGCTGTTGGGGGCACCCAGGAACTTCTCGTAGCATTCCGCCACCGAGGGGTTCTCGTGGCTGAAGCGCAGCTTCGAGTTGGTGTCGATGTCGCGCAGCACCAGTTCGCGCTCGTAGGCGCATTCGCGGCCTTCGTGGATGGGCTGCCCGCCGCCGCCCACGCAGCCGCCGGGGCAGGCCATAACCTCAACGAAGTCGTACTGAACGCGGCCTTCCTCGATGGCCTGGCACAGCTGATGGGCGTTTTCCAGGCCGCTGGCGATGCCGATATGCAGCTCGCTGCCGGCAAGGTCGAACGACACCTCGCGCCAGCCTTCGCGGCCGCGCACGGCGCTGAAGGCATCGGGGTCGGGATTCTTGCCGGTTACCAGGAAGTAGGCGCTGCGCAGCGCGGCTTCCATAACGCCGCCGGTGGCACCGAAGATGTGCCCGGCGCCCGTGGCATCGCCCAAGGGCATGTCGAATTCCTCTTCGGCCAGGCCCTTCACGTTCACCATGCTGGCGGCCAGCATGCGGCCAAGCTCGCGCGTGGTGAGCACCACGTCCACATCGGGGCCGGTGCCGGTGGTGTCCATGTCGTCGTAGGCGCATTCCGCCTTCTTGGCTATGCAGGGCATGATGGAAACCACGGCGATCTTGCTCGGGTCGACCTCGAGCAGTTCAGCCCAGTAGTTCTTGGCGATGGCGCCGAAGATCTGCTGGGGCGATTTCGTGGTGGAAAGGTTGCCCACCAGCTTCGGGTGGCGGGCCTTAAGGAAGCGCACCCACCCCGGGCAGCACGAGGTGAACATGGGCTGACCGGGGTGCTCCTTCAGGTGGTGCAGCAGCTCGGTGCCTTCTTCCATGATGGTCATGTCGGCCGCGAAGTCGGTGTCGAAGACGTAGTCGAAGCCCAGCGAGCGCACGGCGGCAACCATGCGGCCCACCGTTGCCTCTTCGTGGGAAAGGCCCAGCGATTCGGCCCAGGCGGTGCGGATGGAGGGCGCGATCTGGGCGATGACGATGCGCTCGGGGTCGGCGATAAGGCGGGAAACCGTGCGCGTGTCGTCGCGGGCGGAAAGCGCGCCGCAGGGGCAGTGCGTGACGCATTGGCCGCACAAGGCGCAGGCGGCCTCGGAAACGTCCTTGCAGCCGGCGGCCCCAACATGGACCTTGGCGCCGGTGCGGGTGGCCTCCCATACGTTGAGGTTCTGCACCTTGGAGCACACGCTTACGCAGCGCATGCAGTTGATGCACTTGCTGGCATCGCGCACCAAGGGGAAATCGGCGGGGCTTTCGGTGTGGTCGTATTCAAGAGGGTAGGGGCTGTCGGTCATGTTCAGCGCCATGGCATTGTTCTGCAGAAGGCAGTTGCCGTTGCGCACGCAGGAAGTGCAGCGCGTGCGATGGTGCGACAGGATGAGCGCCATGGCTTCCCGGCGCGAGGCGATGACGCGCGGGCTGTTGGTGGTAACCACCATGCCCTCGGCAACCTCGTTGTTGCAGGAGGCAACCAGCTTATCCACCCCTTCTACCTCTACCACGCAGATGCGGCACGAGCCTATCTCGTTGAGGTCTTTCAGGTAGCACAGCGTGGGAACCTTCGAACCGGCCATGTAGACAGCGTTGAGGATGCTGGTGTGCTCGGGGACGGAAACGGTCTTGCCGTCGATGCTAAGGGTTACCATGCGCGGATCCTTCCTCTTCTGGGCGCACTGTTGCCGAAACAGCTGCAATGTGGGCTGCGGCGGGCTCTTGCCGCGTTCCCTTTCGGGGTTGCCTGATGCGTGCCGTTTGGCCGGATGCTTCGTCCGTGCGCATATGCATACCAGTATATCAACGGGCGGGTTGAACGGCTCCCTAAACCCGATCAGCGGCGATGCTCTGCAAGAAAGCCCTCCATGCCCGGGAAAGCCCTGATGGAGCGCTCGAACACGCCGTTCAGGTACGCCAGGGCAAGGCCGTAGTTGGAAGCAGGGACGCCGGCATGCACGCAGGCTTGGATGCGGCTCAGTACGGCGCGGCGGTTGAAGGTGCATCCGCCGCAGTGGATAACCAGGTCGTAGGCGGAAAGATCCTCGGGGAAATCCACCCCGCGCACGTTGTCTATGTGCAGGCCTTCCCCTACGCGCTTGCGCAGCAGGCGGGGGATCTTCACCGTGCCGATGTCCTCTTCGATGGGGTGATGCGTGCACGCCTCGGCAATGAGCACGCGCGAGCTTTCGGTAAGGCGGTCGATGGCCAAGGTGCCCAGCGCCTGGGTGGGAAGGTCGCCTTTCAGGCGCGCGAAGGCGACGGAGAAGCCGGTAAGGGGCACGTTTTCCGGCACCATGTTCGATACCTCGCCGAATGCCTGCGAATCGGTTACCACCAGGGCTGGCGGCTCCTTCAGGGCGGCAAGGGCCTGCGGCAGTTCCTGGTCGGTGACGCACAGCGCCATGCAATGGGAATCCAGCAGGTCGCGGATTGCCTGCACCTGGGGAAGGATGATGCGGCCCTTCGGTGCCTCCTTGTCGATGGGGATCACCAGCACCACCACCGATCCGGTAGGTACAAGGTCGCCCAGGATCTTCGGGTCGTCGATGAATTCCGCAGGCGCGTTTTCAAGCAGCGCCTGGCGAAGGTCGAGCACGCCCTTGCGCTCGGTGGCCTGCATGCACACGGCGGGGACGCTGCGCAGCGCCTCGGGGATGGCCTGACGGCATATTCCCAGGTCGTTAACCTGTTCTGCGCCGTTCGCGGGGCGCTTGAGCAGGTCGGTCTTGTTGAACACGATGATGAAGGGGATGTTGCGGGCATTCAGCTGGGCCACGATGCCGTCTTCGTATTCGCCCCAAACGCCGGCCTGGGTTACCACCACGCCCAAGTCGCAGCGGTCGAACACCTTCGTGGTGCGCTGGGAGCGCAGCTGGCCCACCACGGCCTGGTCGTCGTCGATGCCGGCGGTGTCTATGAGCAGGATGGGACCGAGCGGCAGCAGCTCCATGGGCTTGTCCACCGGGTCGGTGGTGGTGCCGGCCACATTGGACACGATGCTCACCTGCTGGTTGGTAAGGGCGTTCAGCACACTGGACTTTCCCACGTTTCGCCTGCCGAACAAGCAAACTCCCATGCGCATTCCCTTGGGGGTGCGCATAAGCGCCGGGCCGCTTTCCTGCAGGCTGGCGGCTTGGGCGCGGTTCGGTTCGGCAACGGCGTTCTCTGCAATGCCGTCGGTGTGGCTCGTGGGGCTCATGTGCCCTCCTTGTGGTTCGCGTTGGCTGCGATTCGTTGAAGCTTGGTGCTTCGCTTCTCTTCCGATGATCCCATTGTATTGTTTCGGTTTGCCGAAGGGCTTGCTGCCGTTTGCGGGCGGGGAGGGATTGTTCCGGCACGGCGGGCGCGTTTAGCGGTACCTTCTTCAGGAAGGACATTTTTGGAAGAAGAGCCCATGACGGATTACCGATACGACCCGAAATCGCTTTGCGCCGACGAGTTCATCAACGAC
>CAVHGQ010000086.1:5799-6929 GCA_963635335.1 Candidatus Melainabacteria bacterium
ATCGTGCTGTTCGCGCCCTTGTACCTTTCGAACTATTGCGTGAACGGTTGCTTGTACTGCCCGTACCACGCCAAAAACCGCACCATCCCGCGCAAGAAGCTCTCGCAGGAGGAAATCCGTGCAGAGGTGATAGCCCTGCAGGACATGGGGCACAAGCGCCTTGCCATCGAGGCCGGTGAAGACCCCAAGCGCAATCCTATCGAGTACATCTTGGAGAGCATGGAAACCATCTACTCCATCAAGCACAAGAACGGGGCCATCCGCCGCGTGAACGTGAACATCGCGGCCACCACGGTAGACGAGTACCGCATGCTGAAGCAGGCCGAGATCGGTACCTATATCCTGTTCCAGGAAACGTACAACAAGAAGGGCTACCAGGAGCTTCACCCCACCGGCCCCAAGCGCGATTACAACTGGCATACCGAGGCCATGGACCGTGCCATGGAGGGTGGCATCGACGACGTGGGCCTGGGCGTGCTCTTCGGCCTGCAGGGGTACCGCTACGAGTTCGCGGGGCTCATCATGCATGCCGAGCATTTGGAGGCCGTGCATGGGGTGGGGCCGCACACCATCAGCGTCCCGCGCGTGAAGCCCGCGGTGGACATCGACCCCGACGTGTTCGACAACGGCATTCCCGACGAGGTGTTCGAGAAGATAATCGCGCTTATCCGTATCGCCGTTCCTTATACCGGGATGATCATCTCCACGCGCGAGGGGGAAGCGGTGCGTGCCGGTGCGCTGCAGTACGGCGTGAGCCAGATATCGGGCGGGTCGCGCACTTCGGTGGGCGGCTATGCGGAAGAGCTGCGTCCGCATGATACCGAGCAGTTCAACGTGTCCGACCAGCGCACGCTCGACGAGGTGATCGGCTGGCTGATGGACAACGACCATATTCCCAGCTTCTGCACGGCGTGCTATCGCGCCGGCCGCACGGGCGACAGGTTCATGGAGTTCTGCAAGAACGGGCAGATACTGAATTATTGCCACCCGAATGCGCTGATGACGCTGACGGAGTATTTGGCCGATTACGCCACGCCTGCCACCAGGGAAAAGGGCTTGGCCATGGTGCAGCGCGAGCTGCTGAAGATCCCCAACGAGCATACGCGCCAGGTGGCCAGCGCCCACGTGCA
>CAVHGQ010000087.1:0-1931 GCA_963635335.1 Candidatus Melainabacteria bacterium
TGATCTACTTCGACAATGCGGCAACCACCATGCAGAAGCCGCCGGCGGTGGCCGAAGCGGTGGTTCGCGGCCTGCAAACGTTCGGCGGGGTGGGGCGCGGCGTGCATCCTGCCTCGCTTCAGGCGGGAAGGGCCGTGTTCGATGCGCGCAGGCAGGTGGCGAACTTGTTGGGCGCCCCATCGGCTGCGTGCGTTTCCTTCGCGCTGAACGCCACCATGGCGCTGAACATCGCCTTGCAGGGCCTGGCAAAACCGGGTTGCACCCTGCTTACCACTGCGGCATCGCACAACTCGGTGCTGCGCCCGTTGTTCCGCCTGCGCGATGAGCAGGGGTGCACCATCAAGGTGGCGCCTATAAACCCTGATGGCAGCCTTGATTTCGCAGCTTACGAGCGCATGCTCGCCGAAGGCGGCGTCCGTTACGTGGCGGCAACCCATGCCTCGAACCTTACGGGCGATGTGTACGATGTGGCCCGCATGGCGCGCTTGGCCCGCGAGCATGGCGCCCTGTTCATCCTGGATGCCGCCCAAACGGCGGGTGCCATCCCTCTGTCGCAGCAGGAGATAGGCGCCGATGTGGTGTGCTTCACCGGGCACAAGAGCCTGTTCGGCCCGCAGGGCACGGGTGGCCTGTGCGTTGTGCCGCAGGTGGAAATCCATCCGCTGCTGGAAGGCGGTTCCGGCACCCACACGTACGACGAGCGCCATCCACCCTATATGCCCGAGGCATTGGAGGCGGGCACCGTGAACGCCCATGGGCTTGCCGGCTTGGCAGCGGGCGTGGGCTTCATCGAGGAAGAGGGCGTTGCCACCGTCCACGGGAAGGTTGCCAAGCTCACCAGCGCATTCGAGGAAGGCGCGCTTTCCATCGATGGGCTGCGCGTTCTGGGCGGGCACGGCGGCATCGGCCGCACCGGTGTTGTCGCCGTGGATGTGGAAGGCATCGATTCGGCGCTTCTGGGAGATGCCCTGGCGCGCGATTTCGGCGTATGCACCCGCGCAGGCGCCCATTGCGCACCGCTGATGCACCGTGCCTTGGGTACCGAGGAGAAAGGCGCGGTCCGCTTCAGCTTCTCGTACTTCAACACCGAAGAAGAGATAGAAGAGGGGCTGCGAGCCCTGGAGGAAAGCGTGAAAGCGCTTCGTTGATTAGAATCAAAAGCGAATCCAATGAAAGGAAAGCAACCATGAAGGAACTTGATGCACGTGGGCTTCAGTGCCCCAAACCCCTGATGATGGCAAAGAAGGAATTGGACGCGGGCTGCGATGAGCTTACCGTGAAGGTGAGCAACGAAGCGGCGGTATCCAACCTTTCCCATTTGGCCAAGCGTTTGGGCCGCGAAGTAAGCGTTACCCAGCAGGAAGACTATTGGGACGTGTGCTTCGGCGCCGGTGCTCAGTCCGAGGCGGGCGCTTCTGCTGCCTGCGAATGCCTGGTGAAGGAGCCCTACGCCGTGTTCGTGGGCAAGGACCATGTGGGCGAAGGCGACGAAACGTTGGGCAAGAGCCTGATGAAGATGGCCCTGTACACCCTTTCCGAATCGGGCAATCCGCCGGCGCATCTGCTGTTCATGAACAGCGGTGTGAAGCTGGTTGCAGGCGGTGAGCAGGCTGTTGTCGATAGCGTGAGCTCGCTCGTTGCCCAGGGCACCGAGGTGCTGGTGTGCGGCACCTGCCTTGATTTCTACGGCTTGAAGGATCAGCTTGCCGTGGGCGAGGTTTCCAACATGTACGACATCCTGGGCCGTATGCAGGAATCCTCGAAGACCATCTCGCTGTAAGCATGGCCGAGTACCTGGTGGCGTTCGGCTCCACCCATGCGGCGCTTTCGTTCGAGGCGGCATTTGGGGAAGACGGTTCGCTTGTTCCCGTGCCGCCCAAGGTGCGTGCGGGCTGCGGCATGGCGCTGCGCTTCTTTGCGCCAAACGATGA
>CAVHGQ010000087.1:2064-6919 GCA_963635335.1 Candidatus Melainabacteria bacterium
GCAACCCAGAACGAAGAAGCGGGATACCGATGCTGTTCGGTATCCCGCTTTCGTTTTCAGGGTGTTCCCGCGTTGGGCTATTCGCCGTCCGCGAAGGATATGCAACCGGCATTCCCCTCGGTGATGGCGCCGATGCGCGCGGGCTTGCGCCCTGCCATGCGCTCGAACTCCGCTTCGAACACCGCGGCTTGTTCGGGCGGGATGGCGGCAAGGATGCCGCCCGACGTTTGCGGGTCGCATACAACGCCCAGGCGGTTGTCGAACTCCTCGTCGTCCAGCGAGCCTTGCAGCACGAAGCCCCCTAGGTCGTCCATGATGCTGAACGTGCGGCCGGGGCGGCAGTAGTCGCAGGAAAGCTGCCACACGGGGCCGAACAGCGGCAACGATGCGAAGTCGATAACCGCCGAGCATCCGCTGGCTTCCAGCATCTCGTGCAGATGGCCGGCCAAACCGAAGCCCGTTACGTCGGTGGCGGCATGTACCTGGGCGGCCACCATGGCGCGCCCGCCGGCGGCATTCAGCTCCATCATGGATTCAACCACCGGGCGCATGGCCGCCTCGTCTATCTGGTCGATCTTCAGCGCCGCGCTCATGATGCCCGTGCCCAGGGGCTTGGTAAGGTACAGCACGTCGCCCGGCTGGGCGCCCTCGTTGCGCACGATGCGCGATGGGTCAACCGTGCCGAAAACGGAAAGGCCGTACTTGGGTTCGTTGTCGTCGATGGTGTGCCCGCCGGAAACGAATGCGCCGGCCTGCGCCACGGCATCGGCGCCGCCCTGCAAGATGGCGGCGGCAACCTCGGTTCCCAGGTTTATGTCCAGCGCCAACAGGTTCAGGGCAACATGGGGCTCTGCCCCCATGGCGAACACGTCGGAAAGCGCGTTGGCCGCTGCCACACGTCCGAACTCGTACGGGTCGTCCACGACGGGGGTGAAGAAGTCCACCGTAAGCACGCAGGCAACGTGCTCGTTTACCTGCCATACCGCGCAGTCGTCGCTGGTCTCGTATCCGAGCAGCAGACGGCTATCCGCAGGCGGGGCGCCAACGGGGGATAGGGAAGAGAGTATTTCCTTGAGGTCGCCCGGACCCCACTTGGCTGCTCAACCGCCTTTCGACGTGAGCTGCGTGAGCCGTATGCGCTCTTCCTTCTCGCTCATCAGAGCCCCCTTTCCGCAGGGCTTCAGTATATCAGCACCGGTGAGCGGATCTTGTTTCGCGGCGTCGGCGGATCAATGCAATAAGCTGCGGTTTTAATTATTTTCAACTGAGAATATCTGGCAGATTTCGACCGTTCGGCGGACCGCATTCGAGCTTCCGTTGAATCGATGAGCTTGCAGCAAGCGCTTGTCGGTACGATGCAATGAGTAGAGCCCTGTCCAGCTATGGGCGGGGGAAGGAAAGCAACCGAAAGGAGTGGGAAATGGAACTGTCACGCAGAAGCTTCTTCAAGGCAGCCGGTGCAGCGTTCGCTACCAGCATGGCCTTCGAGTTTATGCAGCCCTCGCCGGCACTGGCAGTGGAATCCTCCTCCGAGTGGAAGCTCGTCAACACCGAGGAATACACCAACATCTGCTGCTACTGCGCAGGCGGCTGTGGTTCTATCTGCTCGGTACGCGATGGCGAGCTCATCAACTTGGAAGGCGATCCCGATCATCCCATCAATGAAGGCGGCTTGTGCCCCAAGGGCGCCACGATGTTCCAGCTGCGCAACGTCGTGAACCCCGAAACGCACGAGATAGAGAAGAGCAAGGTCCGTCAGACCAAGCCCCTGGTCCGTCGCCCCTTCTCCAAGAAGTGGGAGCCCATCAGCTGGGAAGATGCCATCAAGGAAATCGCCCAGAAAACCAAGGAAACCCGCGACGCGGGCTTCGTCGAAACCGAAGAGGTCAAAGGCAAGACCCTTACGGTTAACCGTTGCGAGAGCATCGCCAGCCTGGGCGGTTCTCAGCAGAACTCCGAAGAAGAGTACCTCATCCTCAAGATGATGAGGGCGCTTGGTATCGTAGCCATCGATAACCAAGCCCGTGTTTGACACGGCCCCACCGTCGCCGGTCTGGCGGCATCATTCGGTCGCGGCTCAATGACTACTCATTGGTGCGACATGCAGAACACCGATGTCATCCTGAACATCGGCTCCAACTCCGTGGAAAACCATCCCGTAAGCTCGAAGTGGCTCCATAGGGCACACGACAAGGGCGCGAAGTGGATGGTTGTCGACCCACGCTATACCCGTACGGCCGAGCAGGCCGATATCTACTGCCCCATCCGAAGCGGCACGGATATCGCGTTCTATGGCGGCTTGTACAAGTACATCATCGATAACCTTATCGAGCCTGGTTTGGCCGAGTACACCCGCACGGGCAAGAACCCTGCCAACTACAACTTCGAATACCTGATCAACTACACCAACGCCTCCTACATCTTGGACGAGGAGTATTCCTTCGATCCTGAAACCGGCCTGTTCAGCGGCTGGAACGAGGAGTCGGAGACCTACAACGCGCATTCGTGGCATTACGAAACCGACCACGAAGAGCAGTGGGATACCTCCGAGAACGGCGCTTACGCGTGGGCAGTGAAGGAAGGCGTTCCCGCATTCGACAAGCCCGTGCTCACCGTTCCCAAGAAGGACGCCACGCTGCAGCATGAGCGCTGCGTGTACCAGAAGTTCAAGGAGCACTACTCCCGCTACGACATGGACACGGTTTGCAAGGTCTGCGGCATGGACAAGGCCGACCTCGAGCTGGTGTACTCCACCTGGGCAAGCGCTTGCGCCCCCGGCAAGGCAGCCACCATCCTGTACGCTCTGGGTCAGACCCAGCACACCTACGGCGCGCAGAACACGCGTGCTATGTCGGTCCTGCAGTTGCTTTCCGGCAACATCGGCGTACCTGGCGGCGGCGTCTGCGCACTGCGCGGCGAGCCCAACGTTCAGGGCGCAACCGACATGGGCATGCTGGTAAACGAGCAGCCCGCCTACCTGAAGTGGTCGAACACCACCGACCGCGACACGTTGGCCCACTGGCTGGAAAGCCAGACCTACTCGGACGGCTACTACACCAACAAGCCCAAGTTCATGATCTCCCAGTTGAAGGAGTTCTACGGCGACAACGCCACCGTGGAAAACGACTACGGCTACGACTGGTGGCCGAAGGTTCCCAGCCACGATGGTTCCGACTGGTCCGAGATGTCTTCGTTCGAGAAGATGAAGGAAGGCACCATGAAGGGCTACTACGCATGGGGCATGAACCCCTGCCACAGTGCGCCCAACACCGGCAACGTCCGTCGTTCCATGGCCCATCTGGATTGGTCGGTAGTCATCGACCAGGTAATCACCGAGACGGCTTCCTTCTGGGATGCCCCGGACATGAACCCCGAGGAAATCGGCACCACGGTCTACTTCCTGCCGTGCGCGCTCATCTACGAGAAGCCCGGCACCATCCTTAACTCCGGCCGCTGGATCCAGTGGCGCCAGCAGGCAGTCGAGCCTTGGGACGAGTCCAAGCCCGACTACGAGATCTGCGACCTTCTGTGGCGCGAGATCGTTCGCCTGTACCAGGAGGAAGGCGGCGTGGCAACCGATCCGATCCTCAAGCTGAAGTGGGATTACTACCTGAACGGCAAGATCGACCCGCGTCCTGTTGCTTGGGCGCTGAACGGCTACAAGACCACCTCTTCCGATTGGAAGAGCGGCTTCGAGAGCACCGACGACGCCACGCTTTCCAAGGGCAAGATCGACCTTCTGGCCGGTTACTCCGCCCTGGCGGCCGACGGCTCCACGGCCTGCGGCATGTGGATCTACTCCGGCTTCTACAGCAACAACGCCAGCCCGGTTTCGGCTGAAAGCCAGCCGGTGTACCGCCGCAACACGGTGGACACCTCCGGCCTGGGCCTGAACTCCGAGTGGGCATACGCATGGCCCAACAACCGCCGCGTCATCTACAACCGCGCCTCGGCCGACATGAACGGCCAGCCGTGGGCAGCAGACAAGGCGCTGGTGAAGTGGGACACCGAGGCCAAGAAGTGGATCACCGGCTACAAGGCCGGCATGGACATCCCCGACTTTACCGCCACCAAGGCGCTGACAGATGGCACCACGCAGCAGATCGAGCCCAACAACAAGGCGTTCTTCATGCTGTGGGAGCAGAACGGCCGCTTGGAGAGCTACGGCATGGTCGATGGGCCTTTGCCCGAGCACTTCGAGCCCTTCGAGACCCCCATGTCCGAGAACCTGCTCAATGGCCGCCTGAACAGCCCCTGCTTCCTTGGTCGTCCGGAAACGGTCGGCAAGAAGCGCAAGGGCACTCAGTACGACGACGACTCCACGCGTCATGCGACGGTGGACGAGTACCCGTACGTTGCTACCACCTACTCGGTTACCGAGCATTGGCAGACGGGCGCTCAAACGCGTGCCTGCCCGGCCTTGGTAGAGGCTATGCCCGGCGACATGATCGAAATGTCGCGTGAGCTGGCGAAGGAGAAGGGCATTCAGACCGGTG
This sequence comes from Candidatus Melainabacteria bacterium, assembly GCA_963635335.1. Lineage (GTDB taxonomy): Bacteria > Actinomycetota > Coriobacteriia > Coriobacteriales > Eggerthellaceae > Anaerotardibacter. The sequence continues at coordinate 6,561 of CAVHGQ010000087.1, forward strand.
ACAAGATCCGCGTTTGGAACCGCCGTGCATCGGTGATCGTTACCGCCGTGGTAACGCCGCGTTTGCGCCCGCTCACGGTGAACGGCAAGACGCAGCACCAGATCGGTCTTACGCACCACTACAGCTGGTCGAAGCTCTTCGGCCTTACCACGCACGGTGCGGTGAACGACCTTACGCCGAACGTCGGCGACCCGAACAGCCAGACGCCTGAGTACAAGGCGTTCCTGGTGAACATCGAGAAGACCACGGTTTAGGAGGAGGTGACCCTAGATGACTGAAATGGCTATATTGTTCGATTCGTCTCGCTGCACTGGGTGCAGGGGTTGCCAGGTTGCCTGCAAATGCTGGAACGACCTGCC
>CAVHGQ010000088.1:0-2058 GCA_963635335.1 Candidatus Melainabacteria bacterium
CGGCGTTCGGCGTTACGGCCACCACGCTTCATGCTTGGTTGGCCGATGCGTGGGCGCTCTACGGTGACGGCCGCGCGCTTGCTTCGTCGTTGGATCGGTCGTTCGCCGTGCGCCAGTTGCTTGCCAGCGCCCCCGAGCTTGCAGCGCTCAAGCTCACTGATGGCGGCATTTCCCTGGTGTGCCGTTTCCTGTCCGACGTTCTGGGAGTGCGCCAGCTGGAGGAATGCCTGAAGAACATTCCCTTTTCGCTTTCTGCGCAGGAGCAGGCCGTTCTGGCTTTGGTTCCCCTGTACCGGAACTTGCTTTCGTCGCACGGGCTGGTTGACGCCGGCGATGCGCTCTCTGCTTTGGCTGCGGTTTGCCCGCCGTGCTCCTTCGAGCTTGCGGAAGGGGTGGAGCCGGGGCTTGCCTTCGAGGGTTTCGCCCGTTCGAACGGGTCTGAGGTGCTGGTGGCACCCGAGGCCTCGTTCATCACCTCGCTGCCTGAGGGCTGCAACCCCGCATTCCTTTTCGCCGCCGGGCCTTCCTGCGAGAGCGCGCTGATCACCAGCTATTTTTCCGGTTTGCTGGATGGTTGGCGCGTTGATGGGCAGGCTAGCGCACAGGTTATGCGCATATTGGTGTCCACCTCGCGTCCCTTCGCTGTGTTCGAGGGTGTTTCGCAGGCGCTCTGCGAGCGCGCCACGTGCAGCCTGCGTGCATCGCGCCCCTTCGCGCAGACGCACTTCGGCAGGGCGTTTCTTGCCATTCGCGAATACCTTAGCAACGAGCAGCACGACTCGGCAGCCTTGATGGATTACCTGGCCTCGCCGTTCTCCGGCGTGTCGGCGCTCGATGCGGCCAAGGTTGATTCGCAGGTTCGCGGCGACCGCACGCTCGGGTTCGACGACCTGCGCGCCATGGCCCATCTTCTTTCGCCTTCGTTCGACCTGTTCGAGGAACTGGTGGAAGATGCCGATGCCTCGCTTCTGCTGGACCGCTTTATGGACATCGCCGAAGAGCTGCATGGTTTCGATGCCGCCGCCGTCTTCGAGCAAGAGGTTGCCATCTCTGCCCTGCGCGACGTGTACGAAGCCGCGCGCGCCTGGGGCCTTGCGCCTTCGGGGCTCTCGTTCGCGCTTCAGGGCTTGGCGGTGGATGCGTCCCGAACCTGCGGCTCGGGCAATGCCATAATCGACGTGGTAGACGCCTCGTTGGCAGACCGCCTGCCGGCTGCAACCTACGATGCTGTGGTGGTGTGCGACCTTGATGCCCGGTATTGGCGGGCGGGCGAAGCGCACAACGCCATCGTCGGGCTGGAGGAAAAGCTCGGCTTCCCGCCGCGCTCCCATGTGCTGGCGGATGCCCGTCGGCGCTTCGAGGGGCTGAAGTCGCGTGCGGAAAAGCTGTTCGTATGCGAGCGCGTGTTGAACGCGGGCGGCGATGAGGACGTGTATCCCTCGTTCGTGCTCGACGAGTTCTGCTCCGCCTTGCGGCAAGGCCCAAGCGATGAACTGGATGGCTTCGGCGTTCCCGCGAGCTTGGCCGATTGCGTTACGGTTCGAAACGAGGGCGGCAGCGCATCTACCTTTGCGGCGAACATGGACTTCGGCGGCAACGACCCCGAATCGTTCTGCATTCCCGGTTTTGCGCCCGGCTCGGTTGCCGAAACCTCGGTGCCTGACCTTTCGCTGTACCGCGCTCCCGACGACCAATCGCTGCTGGTGCTTTCGCCTTCCGCCATCGAGGAATACGTGAACTGCCCCTATCGCTGGTTCGCCAGCCGCCGGCTGCGCCCCCAGCCGCCCGATGAGCTTTTGGGGCCGCTGGAGCAGGGTGTGTTCGTCCATGCCGTTCTGGAGGCGTTCTATTCCTGCATAGAGCAGGAGCTGGGCTGCAAGCGCGTCGATCTTCAGAACCTCGAAGAAGCCCAGGCCTTGCTGGGGCGCGTGTTCGACGAGGTGCTGGCTGCCCAGCCGGAAGTGATTGACAATGCCCGGTTCATCCCCTTGACTCCGGTTGAACGTGCGCGCGCGAACCGCCTGAAGCAGGTGCTGGCCAGGAACCTTGCGGTGCAGG
>CAVHGQ010000088.1:2837-6914 GCA_963635335.1 Candidatus Melainabacteria bacterium
TAGAGATGGGCTTGGGCGAGGAAGCGCTCAAGGTCGACGATGCCTGGATCTCCACGATCCACGGCATGTGCTCGCGAATTCTGCGCGAGCATGCCTTCGAGCTGGACATCGACCCTGCCTTCACCGTGGCGGACGAAGCTGAGGTCTCCGCGTTGCGCAGCCGTGCCTACGATGCGGTTATGGAGCGGCTGGAGCAGGGCGAAGACCCGCATTTGGCTTCGTTGGTGTCGTACTTGGGCGTGGGCGAGGAAGGTGCCGGCGCTGCGGGCGTGGAACGATGGGTGGACACCATTACTGCCCGCGCCCTGGCCTTGCCTGCGGGCTTCGACGCCATCGACCTTCCCGAAGCAGATGCCAACCCTTCGGCTCTTCTGCGCAGCTTGGTTGAGCGTGCGGAAGACATGGTTGCCTGCATAGAGTCATTTCCCAAGCAGGGCAAAACCGACGTGAAGGTTCTGGCCGAAATGGGCGACGCGCTGGCCGCTGCACACGAGTACCTGCTTTCGGGGGAGTGCGGCACCTCGTTCTACGACGAGGGCTTTAATGCGGAGCGTTTCGTGCGCACGTACTTCGGCTTCCCGCGAACCGCGCGCAACTTCCACGCCAAGGAATCCGACCCAACGCTGTTCGGCGACTACCGACAGAGCTACGCCGAGGACGGCGCGGTGGTGGAAGCAGCGCTTGCCTCGCGCGACCTGCGGGTATTGGTGGCGCTTGCCCGCCAGGTGGACAGCGAGTACCAGCGTATCAAAGGTCCTTCAATGCTGGACAACGTGGACTTGCTGCGCCTTGCCTACCAGGCGCTGGTGGGCAACCCTGCTATTGCGGGAGGCTACTGCAACCGCTTCAAGATGATTATGGTGGACGAGTTCCAGGACACCGACGAATTGCAGGTAGCGCTCATCGGCGCCCTGGCGAAGGACGGCTATGCCAACGTGTGCACGGTGGGCGATGCCCAGCAGAGCATCTACCGGTTCCGCGGTGCCGACGTCAACGTGTTCTTCGGTTTCCATTCCATGTTGGAGGAACGTTGTTCCGATATGCAGTTCGTCAGCCTGCCCGACAACTTCCGCAGCCACGCCGATGTGCTTTCCCTGGTAGATTGCATATTCTCGCAAGACCAGGTGTTCGGCGAGTACTTCCTTTCGCTCTTTCCGAAGGGCAAGGTGAACGATTCTCCCGACCCGGTGTTCGAAAGCCGCCCCCGCATATCCATGGCGCTCTACGAGTGCATGAACGGCGGGCCCGGGGTTGGCGCGGGTAGGCAATCCTGTGCCGAGCGCATCGCCGCCCACTTCAGCGAGCTGCGCCAGGCGGGCGAACAACCAGGGGATATGGTCATCTTGCTGGGCGCCATGTCGAACGTGGACGTGTACGCCGAGGCATTGCGCGCCGCCGGGTTCGAGTGCCTGGTGGCAGGCGGCTCCACGTTCGCCGGAGCCTACGAGGTGCAGTTGGTTTCCAGCATGCTGGCGTTCTTCGCCGACCGGCTGGACAACGAGGCGCTGTTCGCCCTTCTGTCCTCGCCGCTGTTCGCACTGGGCGACGATGTCCTGCTGCACCTGGCTACCGGCCACGACCGCCAAGGGCGCTCGCACCGCCGCGAGCTTTCCACCGGCTTTGCGCTCTGGAACAAAGAGCGCGGGCTTTCCGGGTTAACGTCCGAGCAGGAAGACCAGCTCGATTTCGCCCAACTGTGTCTTGACGAGGCGCTCCGTGTTTCCCGCATGGGTGGTGCGTGCGCCGCCATCCGCCAGCTGCTCCGTGCCAGCGGGTGGCTTATCCGTCTACAGGATTCGGGCGCTGAAGGCCAGGCCGTGGTGGGCAATCTCAGCAAGGCGCTGCGCCTGATCGAAGATATCGAGCAGGAAGGCTTAGGACCTGTCCGCACGGCTGATCGCTTCAAGGCGAACCTTGCAGCTATGAAGCTTTCGCCCGGTACTCTTTCTGCCGGTAGCTCCGATTTCGTGCGCATCATGACCGTGCACGCCAGCAAGGGCTTGGAATTCCCGCACGTTGCCCTGGCCGACCCGCGCATGACGGGGCGTGCGGACAGCATCGTGGCCGAGAACATCGGTGGGCGCACCTACGCCTCCATCAGCTCACCGGTGTTGCGCCCTGTTCGCAAAACAGTCGATGCGCTCCACGGTTTTCTCGAGACGCCCGAGCCCATGCAGGACGCCATCGAGCAAGCGCCTACGTATGCGGCTCGTTGCGCTTTGCTTGAAAAATACGTGGCCGACCAAGAGCTGGCCGAATCGCGCCGATTGCTCTATGTTGCCCTGACGCGAGCGAGCAAATCGCTGTTCATCGGGGTGGTTCGCCGCGGCAACAAGGATTTCTCGTACGCTGGCAAGGGCGTGCTGGAAGACCTGCACGATGCGCTGGGTTGGGAGGCTTCGCCTTCTGCTCCGGTACAGAAACTCGACTACGGCGGGTCGGCGCCCATGCTCTTCGAGTTCAATGTGCTTGACACCCCCGAAGAGGTGAAGCCCGCCCCGGCGCTCGACGACGTTCTGCTCGCCATTCCCGCCCAACCCCCGCAGAAGGCGCCGTTTGCCCAGCCGTTGGTTGCCTCGCGCGGCGATGTGTTCTCATATTCGTCCATTGCCGCGCCTTCGGCTCCCGTTGGCGAGCCTGCCGACCAGGAGATGTTCAACCTGACGCTGCCGCAGGAAGAAGATGCAACGGCGCTCGGCACCGCGTTCCATCGTCTGGCTCAGCGCGCGATCCTCGATTGCGCGGGCGAAGTGTTGGCGCGCCCTTCCGACCAGGCCGTCGATGCTCAGATTCGCGCCCAGAAGCTCTCGCCCGAGCAATCCCTTCGCTTGCGTGCTGCCCTGGATCGCTGGTTCGGAAGCTACCTATGCTGGCAGCTTTCCCAGGTGGGCGCCGTGCAGGCAGAGGTTCCCTTCATGGTTGCCCTGGATGCTGCCAACGCCCCGGTTTACCTTGAGGGCGAGATCGACGCCGTCTCGTTCGCCGAAGACGGCTCGGCGTTCCTGGTGGATTACAAGACCGGCGGGCTTCCCGCCGAGACCGAAGCGCGCCTGCAGGAAAAGCATTTGCTGCAGGCGCAATGCTACGCGCTCGCCCTCATCGAGCAGGGCAGCCCATCGGTTCAGGCCTCTTTCGTCCGCGTGGAGCATGACGACCCGCAAGACCTCGGCCAGCCGCAAGTAGTCCGTTACCGCTTCACGCTCGATCAGGCCAACCAGCTGAAGCAGTGCATCTTGGCGGCGTATTCGCGCGCTTCGTGATGTTCTGTCGAATCGCACGCAGAGGGCAAATCGACAGCGCAAGGATGGTAAGGTAGCGCCATGGACACGCTTTTCACAGAGATAGACAACGCAAAGCGCACCAAGAACGCTCCCTTGGCGGTGCGCATGCGCCCGCGCTCGCTCGACGAGCTCATCGGGCAGGAAGACGCCTTGGGACCGGGAACCTGGCTGCGAGCGGCCATCGAGGGCGACACGCTTTCGTCGGTCATCCTCTATGGCCCTGCAGGCACGGGCAAAACCTCTATCGCCCACGTCATCGCCGAGACTACCCACGCGCACTTCGTGGAGGTCTCTGCCATTGGCGGAACGGTTTCCGACCTTCGCCGCGAGATCTCCGAGGCCGACAAGCGCCTGGTCTCGCTGGGCATTCGCACCATCCTTTTCGTCGACGAGATCCATCGCTTCAACCGCGCCCAGCAGGACGCGCTGCTGCATGCGGTCGAAGACGGCGTGGTGGTGCTTATCGGCGCTACCACTGAAAACCCGTTTTTCGAGGTGAACTCTGCGCTTATCTCCCGCTCGCGCGTGGTGGAGCTGCACCGGCTCTCCGACGATGCCCTGTGCCGCATCCTTGATCGGGCGTTGGGCGCTGAACAGGGGCTGGCCGGCACATTCGAGCTTACCGATGAAGCCCGCAAGGCCATCCTGCTCCTTTCCGGCGGCGATGCCCGAAACGCGCTGAACACGCTCTCGCTTTCCTGCGACTTGGCTCGCGCCAAGCAGGAATCCCAGGTCACGGAAGAAATGGTGCGCGCTGCGGTTCCGCATCGCAGCCTTCCGTACGACAAGAAGCAGG
>CAVHGQ010000089.1:0-6840 GCA_963635335.1 Candidatus Melainabacteria bacterium
CCCGAAGCCGTAAGTCCAGAGGAGGTGAACTGATGAAGGCTTATGAACTCTTGTACTTTGTAGCTCCGTCTATCGACGAAGAATCTCGTATCGCTGTTATGAAGCGTATCGAGACCGCCCTCGCAGAAGGTAACGGTGTCGTCGACAATGTTGACAACTGGGGTAAGCGCAAGCTCGCTTACGAAGTCAACGGCTTGACTGACGGTGATTACACCCTTATCGATTTCCATGCTGAGCCCAGCAACATCGCTGAGCTCGACCGCGTTCTGCGCATCTCCGATGCTGTTGAGCGTCACATGATCGTTGCTCGCACCGATCGCGATTAATTTTTGGAAATCAAAGGCGAACGTGGATGTTCGCATCAAGGAAGAGGTTTGTTATGAGCATCAATCGAGTCGTTATCAGCGGAAACCTTACCCGCGACCCTGACCTGCGTTCCACCGCAAGTGGCATGCCGGTGCTCGGTTTCGGCGTGGCGGTGAACGACCGTCGCAAGAACCAGCAGACGGGCGAATGGGAAGACTATCCGAATTTCATCGACTGCACCATTTTTGGTGCTCGTGCCCAGAGCGTTTCCCGTTTCCTTTCCAAGGGAAGCAAGGTGGCCATCGAAGGTAAGCTTCGTTGGAGCCAGTGGGAGCGCGATGGTCAGAAGCGCAGCAAGATCGAGGTCATCGTTGACGAGATCGAGTTTATGACCAGCCGCAACGATGCTGCTCATCGCCCTGCTGCGCCGATGCAGGCCGCCTCCGCGGCACCTGTCCCGATGGCCGCTCCGGTGGTCGATGCCTCTGTCTACGACGAAGACATCCCGTTCTAATCATTCGAAAGAGGTTTACATGTCTGACTACGCAAAGCAGCCTCGTCGAAAGTATTGCCAGTTCTGCAAGGACCACGCAGAATATGTCGATTACAAAGACACTCAGATGCTGCGTAAGTACGTTACCGATCGTGGGAAGATCAAGCCCCGCCGTGTTACGGGCGCTTGCACCCAGCACCAGCGCGATATCGCCAATGCCGTGAAGCGCGCACGCGAGATGGCTCTTATGCCCTACGCCGTGCCTGCTGTCAGCGGCCGTGGCGACCGCCGCAACCGCTAAAAGGAGGATGAGATGAAAGTTATCCTTCTTACCGAGGTTAAGAACAAGGGCGGCGAAGGCGACGTCGTAGACGTAGCCCCCGGCTTTGCAAACAACTACCTGCTTCCCCAGGGCATGGCCATCCTGGCCACCAAGGGCAACCTGAAGCAGCTCGAGCAGCGCAAGCATCACATCGCTGCCCGCGAAGAGAACCGCATCGCCGATGCCAACAAGATCAAGGAAACCCTTGAGCCCCTCACCATCAAGGTTGAGGCTCGCGTTGGCGAAGAGGGCGTTCTGTTCGGTTCCGTTACCGCTCAGATGGTGGCTGAGGCCGTTAAGGCCCAGGCCGATATCGAGCTTGATCGTCGTCGCATCGACATCAAGACCGCTATCAAGACCGCTGGCGAGCACACGGTTTCCGCTTCCCTGTACCGCGACATCAAGGCAAACATCACCCTCCTGGTAGGCGACGAGGCAACCTTCGCCGCTCCTGCCGAGGAAGAGGTTGAAGAGCCTGCTGCCGAGGCCGAGGAAGAGGCTGCAGCTGAGGAAACCGAGGCTGCTGCTGAATAGCACTTCGTTTCCACGTGCTTTTCGAAGGGTCACCGCAAGGTGGCCCTTTTCTTATCTGCAGGGATTTTCCGTCGGTGTTTTCCGCCGGGGTTCCCTGGGGCTGAATCGCTTTTTCAAGGGGCGGTTTTGGTGCCCGTGGAAAGTTGGCGACTGCTATGATTGAACCCTATCCATCGAGCCGATATGCAAGAGGTAAGGAGCTGTGAGTATGCCGGAAGCCAACCAGGGTTCTGAGGTGCGCAAGACGCTTCCCCAGAACATAGAAGCCGAGCAAACGGTGCTCGCGGCGTGCCTGCTTTCCACCGGCGTGTTCGAAGAGGTTTCCCTTAAGCTGAAGCCGGAAAGCTTCTTCCGACCTGCGCATAAGATGATCTTCGAAACCATGCGCGAAATGAACTCGCGCTCCATCCCCATCGACGTCATCTCGGTTTCCGACAACCTTGCGGCCGCCGGCCAGCTCGATGCCGTGGGCGGCAAGCAGTACCTGCTTGAGCTCGCCGACAACACCTTTGCGTTCACCAGCTGGCAGCACCATGCCGAAATCGTGAGCCGCGACGCTATCCGCCGCGAGCTTCTGCTCTCGGCGGCGCAGATTACCTCGCTGGCCTACGATTCGCCTGCCGACCCGAAAGAGCTCATCTCCCAGTCGGAGGCCGCGCTGTTCGGCGTTACCGAGCAAACGGTGAACTCCTCGTTCAAGAACATCCGCGAGCTACTGATGGAAGCCAACGACGAGATTGCCGAGATGGGCAACCGCGAGGGCACCCTGCAGGGCGTTCCCACGGGCTTCTTGGATGTGGACAAGCTGTTCTGCGGCCTGCGCCCGGGCAACCTCATCATCCTGGCGGCGCGCCCCGCTGTTGGCAAAACGTCGTTCGCCATGAACTTGGCCGCCAACGCCGCGAAGGCCAATGCTCCGGTTGCGTTCTTCAGCTTGGAAATGAGCTCGAACGAGATCACTCAGCGCTTGCTGGCGGCCGAAGCCGGGCTTGCGCTTTCGCGCATGCGCAACGGCATGCTTTCCGAAAGCGACTGGAGCCAGCTTATCCAGGCTTCCAGCGAGCTTTCCAACTGCGAGTTGTATGTGGACGATTCCGCCGGCCTTTCCATCGTTGAGCTGCGCACGAAGGCGCGCAGGATGATGCGCAACAAGAAGAACGGCCTGATCATCGTTGACTATCTGCAGCTTATGCAGCCGGTGATCCCCCACCCGAACAACCGCGCGGTGGAAGTGGCCGAGATATCCCGTGGCCTAAAGGTGCTGGCCAAGGAGCTGGAAGTGCCCATCATCGCCCTTTCCCAGCTTTCCCGTGGCGTTGAGTCGCGCACCGACAAGCGCCCAATGCTTTCCGACCTGCGTGAATCGGGCTCCATCGAGCAGGACGCCGACATCGTCATGTTCATCGACCGAAGCACCAGCGAAGCGGAGGCCGAATCGGACAGTCGTCCGGACTGGGGCGTGGCCGAGCTTATCGTGGCGAAGAACCGTTCCGGCCCCACGCGCGACATCCCGCTCACGTTCATTCCGGAGTTCACCAAGTTCACGAACCATTTCGACGATTCCGGCTACTGATCCTAGCGCTACAGGGGGTGCCATGCGCAGCGTAACCTTCATACATGCGGCCGACCTGCATCTTGGCGCTCCCTTCAAGGGGCTGCGGGCAGTGTCTGCGCAATGGGCCGACACCATGCTCGCCGCCATCCCCGCTGCGTTCAACCGCATCATCGACATCGCCATCGAGCGCCAGGTCGATTTCGTGGTGATAGCGGGCGACGTGTTCGACGACACGCGGCCTTCCTACTCCGATTTCTCGCTATTCGTTTCGGGCATGGAGCGCCTGAACGAGGCGGGCATCCCCGTCTACTTCATCAACGGCAACCACGACCCGTACACCTCATGGAACAACGATTTCGCCGTGCTGCCGCCGAACACCCATCTGCTGGGCGTAGAAGCCCCCGAGTTCGCCTGCTTCGAGCGCGACGGGCAGCCGCTGGCGCTTATCGGCGGAAGGAGCTACTACAACCAGGCGTGGCCTGCCGGCGTGGACGTGTCTGAGGGGATTTCACGTGAAACAGCCGCTTCCTACCTGGGCAAACAGGCTCCGTTCATGATAGGGCTGCTGCATACCGGCCTTGATATCGACCCCACTCGTTCCCCTTCGCGCCCGGCCGATTTGCTGGCGCGCGACGTTGACTATTGGGCGTGCGGCCATATCCACCAAGGGCGCATGCTCCCTTCGGAGGCCAACCCGAAAATCGCCTTTGCCGGCAGCCCGCAAGGCCGCGGCACCTGGGAAACCGGTCGCCACGGCATATTGGAAGTCACCCTTGCGGAAGGCGCGCCGAACAAGGCGCAGTTCATCTCTACCGCGCAGGTGGAATGGCAGCGCCTGTGGCTGGACGTTTCCTCGTGCAATACCGTGGCCGACGTGCAGCGCCAGATAACGGCGGCGCAGTTCGCCGCCAACGCGGATTCCGGCTGCCAGCGCATGGTGTTCCGCATCATCCTTCAGGGGCGCAGCAGCTTGCATTCCGCCCTAACGCCTCAGGTGCTGGGCGACCTGCGCACAGCGATAAACGATTCGTACCCGTTCTTCTTCATCGATGCCATCGCGAATGAAACGGCGGCGTTGGTCGATAGAGACGCCCTTCGAAGGGAGGGGCTGTTCCCTGCCGTGTTCCTTGATGCGGCATCGGCGTTCGCGCAGGACAACGCCCGCGCGGTTTCGGCGGTAGAACACGAATACACCTCCCGCAGCCTGCCCCTTCCCAAGGGCTTGGGCTCTGGGATGGACGCAGCGTGCAGCGAAGCCGAAACGCTGGTGCTGGACCTGCTGGGCAAGGAGGCTTCCCGATGAGCAAGAAGAAGCCTCAGGCCAAACTGCGCGATTCGGATTTGCCGCAGATAAGCCCGCAGCGAACCTACCTTGAGTACGCGAAGATGACCAGCTTCGGCAAGTTCGCCAACACCGTGCTTGGCCCGTTCGGCCCTGGGATGAACATCGTGTACGGCGAAAACGAGGCCGGCAAAACCACGGCAAGCGAGTTCGTCAAGGGCGTGCTGTTCGGCTGGCCCGCCGCCCGCGGGCAGAACAACCCGTATCGCCCCGAAGGCTCCGAGCGCGTGGGCAGCTTGTTCTTCCGCAAGGGCAGCGAAGTGCTCGAGCTGAAGCGCGGCAAAGACCTGGAATGCCCCGAAGGATTCTTGGGCGACATCGACAAGGAAACCTACCAAACGCTGTTCTCCCTAACCAGCGACGAGCTGCTGGGGCTCGATGGGCACAGCAACCTTACCGCGCGGCTTCTAACCGCGGGCGCCGGCACGCCATCTTCGCCCGCACACGCCCTGCTGGAAGTTGAGCAGCGCATAAAGGAAGCGCTTTCGCGATCTTCCCAGTTCCCCGACTCCATCCCCAACCTCTCGGTGAAGATGGACGCCCTGCGAATCGAAGTGGAAAAGGGTCGCACCGAGGCGGATTCCCTGCGCTCGCAGGAGCGCGAGCTGGCCGCGCTTACCGAGCGCAAGGCGGCGCTTTCCCGGGCATGCTCGGCGCTGAACAAGGAAATCGAGCAGTTGAAGAGCGCTCGCGAGCAGCTGGTTACGCTCGAGCAGACCCTTAGCCGCACCAGGGAACAGCTGCAGGCTCTTGCCCCCGAAACCACCGGTCATCTCGCACCCGAAGGCGCCCCGGCCAGCGCCCCAAGCGACGCCGATGCGTTAACTTCCCTTTCCCGCGAAGACGAGGAGCGCCTGCGCGACGAGCTCGATGCTCTGGACGAGAAGAAGGCCAAGCTCGAGCGCGCGCTGGACGCCGCCCATGCCGCGGCAAGCCGCTCCCAGGCCGATTTCGAGGTTGCCTCTGAAGTGGACGGGCGCCAGGGAGCCACCGGCAAGCGCAAGCGTCAGCGCCGCGCCATCATCTGCGTGTGCGCCGTGCTGAGCATCTGCATGCTTGTTGCGGGCGTGCGCCTGGCTACCCAGGGCCTTGGCCTCTCGTATACGGCTATCGGCTCCATGATCATCGCGTTTTCGCTGGTCATCGCTGCCGCCGGTTTTGCCCTGGCGCTCCATCCGCCGCAAGACGAACGCGCCATGAGCGACGACTTGGCCAAGCACCGCTGGGTGATGGAGCAGGACCGGAAGATACTCGCTGCCGCCCAGCGCGACTTGGACGAGCATGCCTCCCGAACCGCAGCCTTCCTTGCCGCAAACAGCCTTTCCTTCGCGGAAGGCTCCACCCGCCGCGCGCGCCGTGCGCTCGACCAGCTGGACGCCTCGCGCGCCACGAAGCTGGCATCCGAGCAGCGGGAAAAGGCGGCGGCCCTGCAGCAAACCGAGTTGCGCCGCTCCATCGCGGAGCTTCGCCGCCAGCGCATCGAGCTGTGCCGCGCCGCCGGCCTGCCCGACAACGCCACGGCGGAAAGCTTCGACGATGCGCTTGCCGAAAAGGAAGACGCCCGAGAGCAGACCCTGCGCCTGATGGCCCAGGCCGACCGCCGCTACGGCGAGCTTTCCGAGCGCCTGAATGTCGCGCGCAGCTCCACCGATTTCGACCGGGCGAAGCTGAGCTACGAAGAGGCCTCGGCGCGCATGAAGGCGGCGCAGCACAACTTAACGGTGCTGTTCATCGCCCAGAAAACCCTGCAGAGCGCCATCGCTGAATGGGACAAGAAGAGCCAGCCCGAGGTGTACCGCCTGGCATCCCGCCTGCTTTCCCTTATGACCGAAGGCGCCTGGGTGCAGGTCCGTCTGGCCGAAGGCGGCAGCATCGAAGCGGTGGATGCCCTGCGCGGCGCCCTGCCAGCGCACCTGCTTTCCCTGGGCACACGCCAGCAGCTGTACCTTTCCCTTCGCCTGGCGCTCCTCATAACCGCCACGGGAGTTGGGCAGGCCTTGCCGGTGGTTTGCGACGACATTCTGGTGAACTTCGACGACGCCCGCCGCAAGCAAGCCGCCAAGGCGCTGGCGGAACTTTCCCGCACGCGCCAGGTGATATTGTTCACCTGCCACAAGGACGTTGCAGCCCTTATGGGGTCTGTCGATCCAAGCAGTAAGCGGCTTGAACTGTAGTATGATTCTGCTTGCTGGGGTCGTGCGCCCTGCGGCGCAAAAGCCCGGCTTCACGCATAAGAACATCGAAAGGACCTTTCATGCCAAGCACGGTTCTCCTTGGCGCCCAATGGG
>CAVHGQ010000090.1:0-6736 GCA_963635335.1 Candidatus Melainabacteria bacterium
GCTGGCGTAGTCGAAGCAGATGCCGGTTTTGCTGGAAAGGGTGGAATCGGGGCTGGGCACGTAGCCTCTGGCCTCCTTCAGCTGCTGGGCCTTCGCCTCGTCGTACGAGACGTTGTCCACTATATAGGTGCAGATGGCCTCCACGGCCTCGCCTTCGTTCTGCGCGTTCGCCACCAGCTCGCGCGCCTTGGCAACGCAAGTACTCCCCTCGGAGTAGTCGCAGTACACGTTGGGGCGCAAATACGGCGCGAATTCGCTTTCCATCTGCACGTTTGCGCTGGTGCGGTACAGCTCGACATAGTTGTTGCCCGAGGTGTTCTGCATCACGCGGAACTCGTAGCTGCCATCGCCGAACGTGAGCGGGGCAACCAGGGGCGTGCCGTCTTGCGGAAGGTCGTAGTTCGAGCTGTTGCCGCCGGACGAAACCTGCAGCTTAAGGCGCGAAGTGCTGCTGCCACTTGCGGCTACGTAGCCCTCGGCAACCGAAGAGGTGTCTATCAGCACCCCGGAAGCGCCGCTGGCGGCTTGCTTGCTGAAGGCGGCTTCTTGGACGGAAGTTGCGGGGGTGAAGGCCGCTCCGGTCGCTTCCTCGGCGCTGCCGCACCCGGAAAGCAAGAGCATTGCGGCCACGGCAGCCGCGCACGCAACGCAGGCCGCGGCCTTCCTTGCAACCGAAGCGCCCGCACGTACGAAACGCGCCGCACCGAACAGCGATTCAGCGAAGGAAAAGGCGCTATTTCCAGTAAATGCGGTCACGAAGCTGATTATAGCCGCTGGCTCTGCGGCAAGCCTTGGCTACTTGACCAGTGCGCCAATCTGCCCAGCAGCCCAGAGCGGGATGTTCGTCAGCCATCCTTCGTCGCGGTAACCGGAAAGCGACGTGCGTACAGCTTTGTCCAGCGTGAACTTGTCAATCGCAACCCGCAGGCTCTTCGACCGAAGGTTCTCGTTCGCCTTTACCTCGATGGGCACAACCCTTCCGCTTTCCTCTATGGCGAAATCTGTTTCGGCCTTGCCGTTGCCGGCCGACCAGTATGCGGGAGAGTAGCCGGCAAGGCGCAGCTCTTGTTCGACGTATTGCTCGGTCAGGGCGCCTTTGAACTCGGTGAACAGGCGTGATCCATCCAGGATGGCGGCCGGGTCCAAGCCCGCCTGGGCTCCGAGCAGCCCTGTGTCGCAGCTGAGCAACTTGAATGTCGATAAATCCTCGTAGCTTGCCAGGGGTAATCGAAGCGCAGAAACCCGTGGGATCTTATGTACGGCGCCGTAGTCGATGAGCCATTGCAGGGACTCCTCGAAGTCGCGCGCTCGAGCACCTGGCCGAGCTGCGCCGTAAACGAACTTCTTGTTTTCCCTGGCCAGTTGACCAGGTAGGGACTTCCAGGCCAGCCGCATTCTTTCAAGGATCCTTGCAGGCGCGTGTTTAGCGAAGTCGGCATCGTAGGCTTCCAAAATTTGGTTTTGAAGGTGCCTGACCTGCGTGAAGTCTCCTGAAGCCTGGAAGTTGCCCACAACTTCGGGCATCCCTCCAACAACGAGATACTCCTTGAGTTTTCTGGTCAGCTTATCGGAAACCTGCTCGAGCAGCTGTATGTCTGCAGCCTGAAGGGCATCGGCCAGCAGGCTGCCCTCGGTGGCGCGAACGAATTCGACGAACCCCATGGGCCGCAGCGTTATCTTGTCTACCTTGCCGACGGGGAAGGATTCGCCTTCTTTGCGAAGGGCTATTCCCATATACGACCCGGCCGCGATGACGTGGTGCTCGCGCGCCTGCTCGCAGAAATATTTGAGGGATGTCAGCCCGCGCGGGGCTTCCTGCACCTCGTCGAAAGCCAGAAGGGTTTTTCCGGGTGTGATCGCTTTGCCCGTTCGAAGCTCAAGAACCTTGATGATCCGCTTGGGGTCTAGATCCTCTTTGAAGATGGACTGCGCTTGAGTGTCGTACATGAAGTCGATGAAAACGCAGTCGTCATATTCCTGTTCGGCAAATTCCCTGATCAGCCAAGTTTTCCCTGTTTGGCGTGCGCCTTGAAGGATGAGGGGCTTGCGGTCCGGGCTGTTTTTCCAGTCCCTAAGCTGCTTCATCGCGTTGCGTTCCATAAGGTCATCCTCCTTGCTTCCTAGAAGGAAAGTATAGCGATAGACCAATGTTCCCCCAGTAAAATGTGTGAGCGATACACATTTTACCCCGGGTAAAATGTGCGAGTCACCCACGTTCTACCCGGGGTAAAACGTGGGACTATGTCGCGCTTACGGAAGTGAACATCGTTTCACTTCCGTAAGGATCGGAATAACGGAAGTGAACGTGCTTTCACTTCCGTTAGCGGCTGAATCGGGGAAGCGAAAATGGGTCGATGGAGGGTTCGGAGCGGCTTTCCGCTTTGGGCTGGTTCCAGGTTCCGGTGCCGCCCAAGCGGGCATGGCAGACGTAACTTGTTTGCGCGATTGTCAAGAGGTGCTCGGATGTGGGCAAATCTCCTGAAATTGTGGTTGAACCACCAGGTAAATACGCGAAAACCACCCATTAAAGTGGAAATAGAAGTTCGCTTCAAGTAAAATTTGAAGGGAATATTTATTCGCAAATACCCTTATGCCAAATCGCCTGAAACGGTAAGGTAGCGGGGCATTTGGTCACTTGCGGTTAGGCAAGTGCAAGGTAAGGAAGTACCAACCGCGAAGGTTCCCCAACGGAACGGTTGATGAGGTGAATTGCCATGGGTACAAACAACGCAAACGGCAAAGCAGCAAAAAGCATGACCGAGCATTTCTCGCTTGGGCATAAGGTAGTCGCTGTTGCCATGTCGGTGGTCATGCTCGGCTTTGGCTGCCCGGCTGTTTCCCCCGCAGCTAGCTTTGCAGAAAACGAAGCTGCGCAAACCCAAACGGCTACTGGCGAAGAAGCTTCCGGTTCTGGGGCTGCTTCCGGCACTGCCGAAAAGGCTTCGCAGACGGATTCCAAGAAGTCCGAAGCTGCCAGCACGGAAAGCTCTGCATCCGGCAGCAGCGCCAAGGCGGATTCTTCTGCTGGCTCCAAGGCTTCCAGCAGCAACAGCAGTTCTTCCAACGGCTCCGATTCGAAGACCGGCTCCGCTTCCGAGGCCAAGGCAACCGAGGCCGATGTAGCGCTCAGCCTTGGCAACGCTTATATCAAGTACAACGGGCAGTCCATTTCTGCTCCCGCAACCAAGGTCACCGTTCCCGCCAGCAAGAGCTTCCAGTTCACCGCTGTTGCGAACGAGGGCTATGAGCTCACGGCCGTGTATCTTACGGTCAATGGCTCCAAGGCCGAAATCGACCCCGATGCAAACGGCGTCTTCACCGTTTCCGCCGCCGACGTAGCCGCTGGCGCATCCATAGCGCTCGAAACACAGGAGCTCTCTGGCTCTGCCGGCGCATCCACGCCCACTGTTATCAACGAGGAAACCGAGATTGAGTCTGCGGCAGACGCAGGAACCATCACCGGCCCCACCTCTGTTGCTCAGGGCGACACCATAACTATCACCTATAACGGCGATATGACGATTGCCGCCTGGCAGGGCGCCGATGGCCTGTTCGCCGGCTGGGAGGTGTCATCCGACCAGAAGAGCCTCACGCTGACCGCAACGAGCAATTGGGCATTCACCGGGTCGTCCAAGACAGCCACTATCTATCTGGAATATATAGACAGCAATAACGTCTGGCACACCGGCGTAAATGGCCTTCCGTATCAGATCGAGGTTCAGAAGCGCACGTTTACCATTGTTCAGCCCGAAGTTAAAGCGGATGGGGAAGACTGCTTCTGGCTCCCGCAGATCAAGGACAACGAGACCGGCGAAATCATCGATCTTGTAAACGCTCCGAGCGGCAGCTTCTATCCCTTCGAGTACTACTTCAACGATCAGCTCCTTGAGAATCAGAGCCAGTACTACCACAACCCCGAGCTTTTCAAGCAGTCTGGCACGTATAAGGTTGTAATCAAGCCGAATTCTGGCTGGATCTACGACTTCGGTGACCAAACCCAAATCGAGATCATTATCCCCACCGAAAACGGCGCGAAGAGCCAGATCAACTCCGATGAGCCCGAAAGCGTCGAGTACGACGGCGCAGAGCACAAGTGGGTTCCTGCCGTCACCGATGCTGATTCCGGCGCAACGCTTTCCGATGGCGAGTACACGGTTGTATACAAGCGCGATGGCCAGGTAACTGAAGACTTCACTTCTCCTGGCACCATCACCGTTGAGATTACGGGGAAGAACCAGCACGAGGGCTCGATCACCAAGACGTACGAGATCACCAAGTCTGCCACACTTGAGATCTACGGCGACCATGAGGTTGAGCAGTTCAAGAACACCACGCTTACCACCAACGTCGATACCGACGTAACCTGGACCTCCAGCGACCCGAGCGTTGCCACCATCGATGCTAGCGGCAAGGTCGTGGGCGTGAAGGAAGGCACCGTTACTATCACTGCCACCACGGTTACGGCCGAGGGCAAGGTGCTTACCGCTACCCATGAAATAACGGTTACGGCATCTTCGACGTCGGCAACGAACGCATGGGTCTTCTTCCAGAACAGCCCCACCGCCAACCCCGACACCAATTCCACAGCTGCTTGGTTCCCCAGTGGCGGCTCGCATGCGCTTGGCATCAAGTTGAACCTTGAAGGTGCAACCTTCTCGGGACAGAACAGCTACGACAACGTTGCCAACCGCGTTGTGTCTTGGCCTGATGGCAGCACGGGTACAAGCTGGGAACTCCAGAAGGGCCATGCCACCTATGGACAGTACTGGACTGCCGTCTTCAACGCTTGGAAGTCCACCCTTGAAAAGGAACAGGGCACCACTATCACCGAGGACGACGTTGAGTCCATCACCCTGACCCCGTACAAGATTTCGAAGAACAGCTGCGGTTACCATCTGGACTGCAAGGTCGAGGTGAAGTGCAAGAAGGCCATCAATGCCATCTTCTACCTGCAAGATTCGGGTTCTACGGGCTATGCGCAGTACGATGCTGCAACCTACAAGTTGGAAGACGGCAAGGCATCTGTTGCTGCGCCGAAGAACACGCCTGCCGCAACCAAGACCTATAAGGGCGTTACCTATAAGTTCATGGGCTGGTACACCGACCAGGCTTGTACCCAGTCTGTGAGCTTCCCGGATACCGTTACCAGTAACGCGAATTACTACGGCAAATACGTGCCGATGGATCAGACCATCCAGGTTAACTACTACCTGGAGGGCACTACCACGTCCGTTGCGCCTTCCGTAACCTATACCGGCTTGGTCAAGGGACAGACCATCACCCAGAGCCCCATCTTGGTTCCGGGCTATTCCCCCGTTTCCACCGAGTCTAAAACGGCAACGGCCGGCACCGACACCGAGATCAACTTCTATTATTCTGCCAACGATGTTCAGTACACCGTTGAGTACTACTGGAATGGCACCGACCAGAAAGCCGCTGAGTCCGATACCGGCACCGGCAAGGTTGGCCAGTCGGTAACCGCAAGCCCCAAGAGCATTGAGGGCTATACCGCTGTGTCCGCCGATGGCAAAACGATCGGCAAGCTTTCCCCCACCGCCAGCGACAACGTTATCAAGTTCTACTACTACAAGAACGCAACCCTGACGGCCAACTCCGATACGAAGACCTACAACGGTTCCGAGCAGAGCATTACCGGCTTCAGCAAAAACGTTGATGCCACCTTCGATGGCGTTGTTACGACGGGCGGCAAGGGAACCAACGCTGGCGACTACGCGCATAACTTCGCCGACGGCACTATTAATAAAGTAAGCACCGACGGCAAGTACATTGTTGCATCGACCAAGCCCGGCAACCTTCATATCAGCCCCGTCACCGACGAGGTAACCATCAAGGTGACCGGCAACAAGAGCGGCGAGAAGTACAACGGCTCTGAGCAGACCGCTTCTGGCTATGTTCTTTCCGCCCTGCCCACCGGCGTTTCCGAGAGCGAGGTAAGCTTCTCCGGTACCGCCAGCGTTACGAAGACCGATGCTGGCACGTACCCAATGGGTCTTACCAGCGGCATGTTCTCTCTGACTGGCGATGCTGCTAAGAACTACGCCAACGTTAAGTTCGAGGTCACCGATGGCGAGCTGGCCATCGCCAAGCGCGATGTTACGCTCACCTCTGCTTCGGACGAGAAAGCCTATGACGGCACTGCGCTGACCAACGGCGATGTCACCGTTTCTGGTGACGGCTTCGTAGGCGGCGAGGGCGCTACCTATTCCGTTACTGGCAGCCAGACGCTTCCCGGCACGAGTGCCAACGCGTTTAGCTACACGCTGAACTCCAACACGAATGCGAACAACTACAACATCACCAAGAGCGAGGGCGAGCTCAAGGTTACCGACCGCACTGACAAGTACGAGGTAACCGTTACCGCCAACTCCGATGCCGTGACGTACAACGGCACCGAGCAAACCGTTTCCGGTGTGACCGGCACGACCTACACCAATGACAAGGGCGCTACGTTCACCATCACGGGGCTCTCTGCTGAGGGCAAGGGGACCGACGTGGGCGATTACGCCTCGAGGGTTACCGGTACCGCCAAGGTCGTCGACGCAGCAGGCAGTGACGTTACCAAGCAGTTCAAGGTGAACACCTCTGACGGCAAGCTCACCATCAACAAGAAGGCTGCAACCATCACCGCCGGCTCCGATTCCAAGGAGTACGACGGCACGGCGCTGACTACCGACAAGTTCACCACCGACGGCTTCGTTGAGGGCCAGGGCATCGC
>CAVHGQ010000091.1:0-6624 GCA_963635335.1 Candidatus Melainabacteria bacterium
AGCACTTCAATGCGCGGTGCGATGTCTTCCAGCAGGTCATCGGCAATGTAGGGCGTTGATTCCTGCACGATCCCAAACGCGCCTGAGCCGGCCTTCGCTATTGCTTCTGGCAATTTTTCAGCTATCGGACGTGCCAGCTCAACAAGCGCAGTTCGCGCAATGCCTAGATCGTCGGCGAGCCGTTCGAATGCTGAGGAGTCAACGTCGCCGATGGAGCGCACGCCCCCGAAGTCCATCGCCATATCTCGGCTGAACCGTTCGAACACGGTGGTGCAAACAAAGTCGTAGGCAGGCGAAAGCGATATGGCGTAGGTGCTGGCTTTCGGCTCTGCGATTACCGAGTAATTCTTAAGGTGGGCATCGCAATCACCGATGGCGTAGGCGAAGCAGATCATTTTCGCGAAGCTGACAATATCGCGTGCTGGCTTTACGCTGTGGCTTCTAAGGAAGGCTGCTATGGCGCGAATGGTTCCGCCTTCGACCTCGGCGTATTTGGAAGACGATCTGATTCCCAGGGCTTGAGCCATGTCTTCTTGATGGTTGCGCTCAACCGTAAGCGTCCCTTGGTTGCCGTTGCATTGCCTGTCGAAGCGCTTCACGGCTAGAACGGGGCTCACCTTGTCCAACAGAGCAACTTCGGCAGTGGGGATTCCGCATTCCTTCGCTGCCTTCATACAGAGGTATTCGTTTTCGGGAACGTCTCGTAGGTGGCTTGTCTTCAGGATGTGCGTCGTTGCCGCATATCCTTCCGGCCGCAACCATCCTTCGGCGATGCTTGTTTCAGGGGGGTGTGCAAGGCCGGTTTTCGTTTGCGTTCCCGCAAGGGAAAGCCTGGAAGCCGTGTTCTGCTCGACGAAATTCGTTTCGCTGGCGAACAGTTTGCGCAATTGCTGCTTGCTTATGGGCGTGTATGAGCCCTCTAGATGGCCAAGGGAAGTTTCGCTGACAACAACATCCCCAATGCATTCCTTTCCGCATGCTTCGAGCATGGAAAGGTAGTCGCCTTCGGGGAGTTGCAGTTCGCTGGCAAGCGCTGCCCGCGCGGCTCCTTCTGGAAGAAGGCCCTCGAAGTAGGGGAGCAGGGCTTGTTCGGAAAATGCTTCCTGCCTCAACGGCAAAGATACTGAAAGGGGGATAGCCCCTGGTGCTTGAAGGTACTCATCAAGGTATTGGAATGTTGGTCGTTCCGAAACGGTGATGATGCCTACGGGTTGCGGGTCGAAGCTTTTCAGGCGCATGACGTGAAGCTGTTTCATTATCCCCTCCGTTGGGCGAACAGATCGATGCCGAGCATGGTGGCAACGGCAAGGGCCTTGCCGATCTCGGCGGTTTCCTTGCCGTTTTCCAGGTTGCTGAGGAAGGTGATGCCAACGTTGGAAAGTCCGGCAAGCTCCTTTTGGGTGAAGCCCTGGCGCTTGCGTTCGTTGCGGATGATCAAGCCCAGGTCTTTTGCGGTGGCAACCTGCTCCATGCTGACCTCCTAATTTATACGTTCGAATAAATCGGTGCTCTTTTGGGTGCAATTTATGCGTACGGATAAATTGCGGTTGTAAACAGTGTAATTTATGCGAACGGATAAATCTATGGTGGGTTTGGCATTGGGGCAATTGTAGTTGGCGTTCGTTGAGGGTCGGGGCGCGTTGTTGAGCCGGGGTGGCGGAGGCGGGGTAGGGTGCGGTGGGGCGTTCGAGCCCTTAGCAGACGGGCGAATTTGTGCGTCTGGCGGCTGCCCGCGCGACCGTTCCTTCTTCTGCCTTCGCTCGGCGGTGAAACGCGGTAGACATATGGTGCGTATAGTATGATAAACCGCGTTAAACGAATGAACGGGCGCTGGTCGTGCGGCCTGCGCCCTTGATGCAAAGGAGATTTTCGTGGCCAACGTCAACGAGAACTACGCAAAGCTTCCCGGCAGCTACCTGTTTTCCGAGATCGCCCGCCGTACCGCCGAGTACACGGCGGCCCACCCCGAGGCGAAGATGATCAAGATGGGCATCGGCGACGTTACCCGCCCGCTTGCCCCTGCGGTTATCAAGGCCATGCATGCCGCCGTTGACGACATGGCGACCATCCAGAACTTCCACGGCTACGGCCCCGAGCAGGGCTACGACTTCCTGCGAGCCGCCGTTGCCGAAAACGACTTCCGCGCCCGCGGCGTCGAGATCGACGACGACGAGATCTTCATTTCCGATGGCGCCAAGAGCGACTGCGGCAACATCGGCGACATCCTTGCCACCGACAACAAGATCGCCGTGTGCGACCCGGTGTACCCCGTGTACGTCGACACCAACGCCATGGCTGGCCGCGCGGGCGAATACGACGAGGAAGCCCAGGGCTGGACGAACATCATCTACATGCCCACCACTGCGGAAAACGATTTCGTTCCCGCGCTTCCCGACGAGGTTGCCGATGTGATCTACCTGTGCAGCCCCAACAACCCCACGGGCACGGTGCTGAACGCCGACCAGCTGAAGGTATGGGTTGATTACGCCAACGAGCACGGCTCCATCATCATGTTCGACGCCGCCTACGAGCGCTTCATCGCCGAAGAGAATGTGCCCCATTCCATCTACGAGGTTGAAGGCGCCAAGACCTGCGCCATCGAGTTCCGTTCCTTCTCGAAGACTGCTGGCTTCACCGGCGCACGCTGCGGCTACACCGTGGTGCCCAAGGCGCTGGTGCGCAACGGCCAGAGCCTGAACGCCATGTGGAACCGTCGTCAGTGCACCAAGTTCAACGGCGCTTCCTACATCATCCAGCGCGGTGCGGCGGCTATCTACGCCGAAGAGGGCGCCAAGCAGGTAGAGGAAACGCTGGACTACTATCGCAACAACGCCCGCGTTATCAAGGAAGGCCTTGAGCGCGCCGGCTTCCAGGTGTTCGGCGCTGTGAACAGCCCGTACGTATGGTGCAAGGCTCCCAACGGCATGGGCTCGTGGGACCTGTTCACGCTGCTGCTTGAAAAGGCCAACGTAATTACCACGCCCGGCGCCGGTTTCGGCCCCTCGGGCGAAGGCTACATCCGCCTTTCCGCATTCGGCGATGCCGAGGCAACCAAGGAAGGCGTGGCCCGCATCGAGAAGCTGTTCGCTGAATAGCACGGGCTTGCGTTCTGCGGGGCTCCTGGCGGCGCCTTGTGGGACGGCGGACTTGTGGGCGCGCCGGCTTCGGCCTAGACCGGCGACGGGCGGGCGCTTGCGCACGGTTTCCGGCACCGGCGGCTGTTCGCTGGCTACCCGTTCGGCACCTAGCTCGCACGCGTGGCGCGAACCCTTCGAGCAAGACTAAGACCCTGGTTTTGGGCGGCTTCTCGGGAACTCGCAATCGAGATTCCCGGGCGGCCTGTCCGAATCCGGGGTCTTTCTTTATAAATTTCCCTATGCTGTATATCGAGTAACGGTATTTCACAGTTATAAGCAGCTTCCCTAATCTGGCATTAGGGATTTTTGAACGCGTTCAACAAAACCGCGTTCTTATTTGGAAGGGGAACACTATGGCAAGCTTTTTCAAGGAAATCGATCCGGCACAGTTCAAGCGTTATTGGCTCGATGTGCCGTTCGGCACCGATCCGCGCCAGAAGATGGACATCTGGCTTCCCGATGAAGGGGATGGCCCCTTCCCGACCATCCTGTTCGTCCACGGCGGCGGCTGGGTCGGCGGCGACAAGCGCGAGAACACCATGCCCGGCGCCTTCAAGGTTATGAGCCAGGGCTATGCGCTTGCCTGCATCAACTACCGCATCGCTCCCGACGTGGTGTGGCCCGAACCTCTGCTGGACGTTCGCGCCGGCATCCGCTACCTACGCGCGCACGGCGAGGAGTTCATGCTGAAGACCGACAAGCTTGCCGCCTGGGGCAATTCCGCGGGTGCGCATATCATCAACATGATCGCTGCGCTGGGTGGGCGTCCCATCATGAAGGGCAAGGCCCTGGGCAACCCCGAGGTGGACGATTCCATCCAGTGCCTGGTAAGCCTGTACGGCCCCACCGATATGTACCAGGTGGACCTGTGCAATCGCCTTACCGAGGAAGACGTGGTGAACGCCACCGGCGGCACCGAAGTGCGCAACGACCTGGGCGAGGGCATGGTGTTCCCGCACAACCTGATCATGGGTTTCAAGTGCTCACGCAACCCTGCTGCGGCGAGCTTCGGCGGCCCCATCAACTACGTTACCGACGACTTCCCGCCCGCGTTCCTGTTGCATGGCATCAACGATCCGGTGGTTCCGTACACGCAGTCGGTTTCGTTCCGCAACAAGATCAACGAAACCTGCCACGACAAGCGCTGCAAGCTGAAGCTGTTCGACAACGCCGTGCATGGCGACCCGTGCATGAAGACGAACGAAGTGGTGGACGAGATCTTGGATTTCATCGACGAAACGCTCTGGGAAGGTCCGCACGAGCGTACCGAGCTTCCCGGCGAGATAGCCGTGCGCGACGTGCATGGCGAGGGGGACGAGTTCGAGAACTAGGTTCTGGTGCGGTTGCGCGCCTTTGCTTTTGTCTGGCTGCGGCTTGTGGGTTGCCAGCTGCGGGGCACGAAATAACGACACGAATGGCGCGGGCAGGGTTTCCTGCCCGCGTTTTTGTGTTTGGGCTGGTTTGAGTTAGTGACCTGCGGCTTTGGGTGGGCGTGTGGTCTCGAGGGGTCACATGCCCGCACTAGTTGCTGCCCTCGGCGCAATCCTGCAGGTAGTTGATGAACGCCCAGGCAGCCTCCGACGGGGTTTGATGCTCGGGGATGCGCGCGTACAGGTAACGGAAGCGATGCGCATCGACGGGGTCGCGCGCCACGAAGTCGTAAGCTTCGTCCATGTTCAGCAGCCAGGCGAACTCGCCGCCCAAGCAGCAGCCTATGCCATGGGCAACCAGGCTGAGCGCTTCGCTGTACAGCTGCGTTTCCATCACGATCTTCGGCGTGAAGCCCGCTTCGCGGCACATGGTTTCCGTGAGGGTGCGCATCTCGCTGGGGTTCGTGAACACGAACGGCTCGTCTTTGAGGTCGGCAAGCTTGAGGTCGGGCTTGTTCGCCAGCGGGTGGTTCGGCGGCATTACCAGAAGGATGCGCTCGCGGCCAAGGGGGATGACGTTGCTGCCCTCCAGCTTCACCGCGGACCCCATCAGCTCCATGTCCAGCGGGCGGTTGGCGAACTGCCCGGAAGTGGGGTAGCCCATGCTGATGGATATGTCGCCGTGCTCTTTGTAGAAGCCGGCCAGCAGTGCGCCGATGTTGCCCACCGGGATGTTCATTCCGCAGCATACGGTGCGCTTCTGCTTGTCGGCGTTGTCTTGGATGGTGCGCTTGGCGTCGTCCAGAATGGCGAACGCGGTATGCGCCTGCTTGGCAAGGTAGCGGCCGTTTTCGTTGATGACCAGCTTCTTTCCCACGCGGTCGAACAGCTGGTGGCCGATTTCCTTTTCCAGGTTGCGCAAGGCGCTGGAAAGCGCGGGCTGCGAGATATGCAATACCTCGGCGGCTTCCGACATGTTCTCGCACGAGGCAATGGCCAAGAAATAATGAAGCTGACGTGACTCCATTTGTAGTCCCCCTAGGTTCCCCTTATAGATTCCGAAACGCAGAAATGGCGCTTAGTATTTGATCCCTTTATCGATTCTAACTGCTTTAGTGGAGTTAGGGCAGGTCGAAAGGGTGAAAAGATGGGTGGTTTGGCCAGGCGGTTGAGATGGTTGGGGGAGGCGAAGATATGGGGCGGTTTGGGCGGGTTGGTTAGATAGTTGGGGGATGGCGGCATGGGGTGATTTGGCGTCCACGGCTGTTGATGCGGATACGCGCTGGCTGGCGCGGCGCGGTTGGGTATACTGGATTGGCCGGATTGCCTGTGGCGGGCCGGCGAAACCGACAGTTCGAGAACCTCCTGTCGTTAAACAAAACTAGGTAAAGAAGAACGCTGTTCGCGCCCCGGGCCTTCTGAGCGGGGTGCGAATAGGGAAGTGACTTCATCGGGCTTGCGGGTTTGATGCTCGCGGGCTTGGCCGATATGCGGTGGCGCGGGATAGGCTTCCGAGCTTGATGTTCGTGGCCGCGATATGGGGCGGAAGCACATGGGCAGTGCTGCAAGGTGCTGTCGCGGTGCCTGCCTGCCGGGCGTTTCGCAGGTTGCGCAGTCTGCTGGCATGCGAACTTCCCGGGGCGCTATTTCTTCTTGCCTTGTTTTGCGACGGGCAAGAAGGAGCATCTATGTACGGCCTTAAGACCGAGAGCAGCTTCGACGCTGCGCATTTCCTTACCGACTACCACGGCAAGTGCGAGAACCTGCACGGTCATCGCTGGCGCGTGGTTGCTTACCTGGCGCAAGACGCGCTGTGCACCGAAGGCACCCATAAGGACATGGTGCTGGACTTCGGCGATTTCAAGCATGCTCTGCGCGCTCTTACCGAAGAGCTGGACCATTCCTTCATCGTGGAAGAGGGCTCGCTGATGCCGAAGACCTTGGCCTGCCTGGAGGAAGAGGGTTTCACGCTTTCCATGATGCCGTTCCGCACTACCGCGGAAAACCTAGCGCGCTATTTCTACGGGCGCCTTGCCGAGCGCGGCCTGCCCGTCTCGCAGGTAGAGGTGTACGAGACGCCGAACAACTGCGCCATCTACTACGGGGAAAACTAGTGG
>CAVHGQ010000092.1:0-4970 GCA_963635335.1 Candidatus Melainabacteria bacterium
GGGCGCTTGAACGTGCTGCCGGCGCTGGCCATTTCCAGCGGCTGCTTGGAAGAGCGGCGCTCGGCCAAATCGTCCATCTTGGCGCGGATCTCTTCGGGGCTGCCAGGCTGCAGTTGCAAGGTGGCAGCAAGCACGATAAGGCCCGCATCGCCCATCATGCTGTGGCGATAGCTCCAATCGGCCTGTTCGGCGGGTACTTCCCGTACCGATCCGTCAGGGAAAAGGCAGGTGACGCTTGTGGCGACGTCCTTGAATTCGCCATCGTAGGCGCCGGCGTTCATGATGGCCGCGCCTCCGACAGATCCGGGGATCCCGCTTGCGAACTCGTAACCGGCAAGGCCCGCCTCAAGCGCTGCCTGCGCAACGGCTTCGTTGGTGGCACCGGCCTGCACGCGCATGGCGCTGCCGTCGATGCTGATGTTCGCCATGCGCTGGCCGATCTCTATCACCACGCCGCGCAGGCCTGCGTCCGATACCAAAAGGTCGCTTCCGCAGCCGACGACCCACCACGGCTCGCCCGCATCCTTCGCGGCAGAAATGGCGGCGGTGATGTCGGCGGCATCGCTGGGGCGCACCAGGTAGTCGGCCGGGCCGCCGCAGCGGAAGGTGGTGTGCTTGCGCATGGGCTCATCGCGCAGCAGGTCATCGCTGGCGAAGGTTTGCGCCAAGGCGGCGCCAAGAGCAGCGTTCCCCATTACTTGCCGAACTTCTTGTTGCCGGTGATAACCGCCATGCACATGCAGAAAATGCCTGCGTATGCCCAGAATTTATGGTTCTTCATCATGTTTCCCTTCTGCCTGGGATGGTGCGCAGGCGCGCCTTGGCGCCCGCGTTGATTGCTGTGCTCTAGTGTAGCGGCAAGCCCGCGGCGGCCGCTAGTTTGCCCCAACCCTCACGCTTCCTTCAACAGCTCGCGTGCTGCTGCAACCGAGTAGGGGTAGTTCCCGTCGGGGTTCAGGCTCTTTATGCAAGTGCTGGTGATGCGCGTCATCTGCTCGGCGCTTTCCACCTGGCCGTTGCGCATCCAATTGCGCAGGATGCTCACCACTCCGCCGGCGATGTAGTCGAACTGGTAGTGGCAGATGGTCTCGCACATGCGCTTCGCGCTTTTTGCGGGGATGCCCTCGAACGTCAGCCGCTCGAACACCGCATTCGGCACCTGGGCGTTCTTGATGCAGGCGTCGCGCACCACCTCGATGAGCGAGGTGAAGAACGAGCTGTCGGCGCTGCTGGAGAACACCACGTCGAACAGCGCTTCGTTCTCGATGAAGAAGCGGTAGATCTCGGCTATCAGGCCATCGTAGCTTCCCTGTGCTATCTCGCTGCCATGGGAATCAACCATGGCGCGGCAGGTTTGGCTCAGGTCTTCCTTCAGGTGGTCGAACATGTCGAATATGTCCTGGTAGTGCGTGTAGAACGTGGCGCGGTTCACATCGGCCAGGTTGGTGAGCTCGGTAACGGTGATGCTGCTGAGGGGCTTTTCCTGGAGGAGCTGCAGAAGCGCGCGAAGAAGGGCCTCGCGCGTGCGGCGTGTGCGGCGGTCCAGCCCAGCGGTGGTGCTTGCGGGCCAGTCGATGGCCGTGGTTTTCCCCATGGTGCGCTCCGATCAACAACAGATTCCTGCGGATTGTCGAATACCCGACAGCAGGCAGGCGTATTGCGTATTGCCGCCCCTCGCCGTTCTTTGATACTTGTATGTTAAACGACAAGTGACGAAAAACAAGACTGCTTGAGTCCGACGGCCGCAACGCGTGCAGCGCATCGTTCGGCTTCGGGCTCAGCTGGGAAAGGAGCAGGCGCATGCTGAAGTTCTGCGAGGCGTTCTTGCGGCATCGCAAGGCGGTAACCATCGGGTTCATCCTGGTGGCGCTGGCCTGCGCGGCCTGCATCCCGCAGGTGAAGGTGAACTACTCCATGACCGACTACCTGCCCAAAGATTCGGCATCGGTGGTGGCGCTCGACGACATGGAAGACGCGTTCGGCAGCTCCATCCCGAACGCTCGTGCCTATGTGGAAGGTATCGACCTTGCCACCGCCGACGCTCTTTCGCAGGAGCTTGCCGAAATCGACGGTGTGAGCGAGGTTATGTGGCTGGGTACCGCAGTGGACACCCACGTTCCTTCGCCGTTGCAGGACGCGGATACGGTGGCCAACTGGAAAACCGACGATGGCTACCTGTTCCAAGTGGCCGTCGAATCGGGCAAGGGCAAGGAAGCCGTGCCGCTCATCCGCCAGGCGTGCGAGGACACCGGTGCTAACCAGGTCTCGCTTGAAGGCGAAGCGGTAAGCACGGCAACCGCGCAACAGTCAACCGCCAAGGAAGTGGCGCTGATCCTGGTAATCGGCGTGCTCATCATCACGCTGATCCTGCTGCTGACCTCGCATTCCTGGTTCGAGCCGGTGATATTCCTTTCGGTCATCGGCGTGGCCATCATGCTGAACATGGGCACGAACCTGGTAATGGGCCAGATCAGCTTCGTCAGCCAGATCTGCGGCGCCATCTTGCAGCTGGCGGTTTCCATGGACTACGCCATCGTGCTGCTGCACACGTTCCGCCGCTGCCAA
The DNA here is from genome assembly GCA_963635335.1 of Candidatus Melainabacteria bacterium. Taxonomy (GTDB): domain Bacteria; phylum Actinomycetota; class Coriobacteriia; order Coriobacteriales; family Eggerthellaceae; genus Anaerotardibacter. The sequence goes on from CAVHGQ010000092.1 coordinate 2,566, forward strand.
CGTGAGTTCGCCGACCCCGAAGCAGCCATGGCACACGCCATGCAGCGCGGCTTTTCGGTGGTGCTCTCCAGCGCGGCGGTAACGTTCTTCGGGTTCCTCTCGCTCACGGTGATGCGCTTCGGCATCGGCGTGGACATGGGCATCGTTCTGGCGAAGGGTATCGTGTTCTCGTTCTTCACGGTGATGTTCCTTATGCCGTGCCTGATTCTGCTGAGCCTGCGCATGCTTGACCGCACCAAGCATGCCTACCTTATTCCGCCGTTCGACAAGTTCGCGAAGGTGTGCCAGAAGCTGATGGTGCCCATGGCGGTTGTGGTAGTGCTGGTGGCCGTGCCGGCGTATTTGGCCGAGGGCCGCACCGACTTCCATTACGGGTCTTCCGACTTCAACACGCCCGAAAGCCAGCTGGGGCAGGAAGCCTCGCGCGTGAACGACGCGTTCGGGCAGTCGCAGACCTGGGTGGTTATGGTGCCCGAAGGCCAATGGGCCAATGAGCAGGGCTTGCTCGATGCGTTGGAAGACACACAGCATGTAACGGGTGTTACCTCGTATATCACCGTTGCCGGTCGCGCGCTGCCCACCTCGGTGGTACCGGAGGGCACGCTTTCGCAGGTGGTGTCGAACGGCTGGTCGCGCTTGGTGCTTACGCTCGACGTTTCCGAAGGGTCCGATGCTGCCTTCCAGATGGTGGAAACGGTGCGCGAAACCTGCGCCGAGTATTACGGCGATGCGTACCGGCTGGTAGGAAATTCGGTTTCCACGTATGACCTGAAGCAGGTGTGCCACGAGGATTCGGGCAACGTGAAGCTGTTCAGCATGCTGGCGGTTGGCCTGGTGCTGGCGGTGATGTTCCGCAGCATTTCCCTGCCGCTGCTCATCCTTGCGGCCATCGAGGTTTCCATCTGGATCAACCTGGCCGTGCCGTACTTCCTGGGCGAGCATCTGAACTACATCGGCTACCTGGTAATCGACGCGGTACAGCTGGGCGCGGCGGTGGACTACGCCATCATCTACGCGCGCGAGTACTTCGACCGCCGCGAGCAGTACCTGCCGGGCGAAGCGGCACGTTCCGCCGTGAAGCATGCGGGCATCACCATCCTCACTTCGTCCAGCATCCTTATGTGCGCCGGCATCGCGGTGTGGCTCATCGCGTCGAATGGCGTAATCAGCCAGCTGGGCGTGTTGGTGGGCCGCGGCGCGTTCTTGGCCATGCTGATGATGTTCGTGTTCCTGCCGTGGCTGTTCAAGACGTTTGACGGCATAATCTGCCGAACGACCTGGGGATTGAAGGTGTGCAGGAAATGAGCAGGTGGTACGCGCAAAGAGGGAAGGGCGCTGCGCGGCCCCAGGGCGCGCAGCCATCCTGGGGCGAAGGCCGGGTGGCGCCAAGAGCTGAAAGCTTGGTTGGAGGCTCTGTCCGCCGAAGGCGCGTCGCTTACGCTGCGGGCAGGCCTGGAAGCCCCCGAACCGGAATCGAAGCCAACTATCTCGGCGCGGCTAATGCGGCCGCCGCCGATTCGCTTAAGGAGAACACGATGAGTGCCAATCTGCTTTTGAAGCCCGCCGCCCGCGCCGCCGTCGCCTTCGTGCTGGCGGCGGGACTCATGCTCCCCGTTGCAGCGCCCACCAGCGCTTATGCCGCAACCGATGGTGCCAAGGACGAGGTGGTGTACGTCAAGTCCGCACCCACCGGCGCTACCGACGGCATCTACGTGGTGAACGTCTTCGAGCAAAGCGCCGATGGCCAGGTGTCCGACCCGGCCGACTACGCTTCGGTACAGAACCTTTCCACCACACAGGCCCTGTCGCAGGAAAATGGCGCGGTAAGTGCCAACGTTTCGGCGAACACGCCGTTCTACTACCAGGGCAACCTCGATGCGAGCCGTGCCCTGCCGTGGAACATCCATATCAAGTACTACCTGGACGGGCAGGAAAAGGCGCCTTCCGAGCTTTCGGGCGCAAACGGCCAGCTGAAAGTGGTGCTCGACGTGCAGCCAGTGGAGGGTAGCGCTGCCGTTTCCGACTTCGCGGAAAGCTATGTGCTGCAGGCGCAGGGCACCTTCCCGGAAGAGGAGTTCTCCATTTCCGAGGCGGAGGGCGCAACCGTGGCGCGTTCCGGCAGCGACCAGGTGGTGAACTGCCTGGTGCTCCCCGGGGAATCGAAGACGTTCGAGATCACGGGTACGGCGAAGGACTTCAGCTACGACGGCTGGCAGATTGCAGGCATGTCGCTTTCCCTGGCCATCGATCTGGCAAGCGAGGACACCTCCAAGCTCACAGAGAAAACCACCGAGCTTGAAGATGCCACGGCCCAGCTGAGCAGCGGGGCGGCAACGCTTTCCAGTGGAAGCTCGCAGGTGTCCGATGGCGCTGCCAGCGTGGCCGATGGGGCGCAGTCCCTTTCC
>CAVHGQ010000092.1:5270-6616 GCA_963635335.1 Candidatus Melainabacteria bacterium
GCTGCCATCGCGGAAATGGACTCCGCGGCGCAGGCCATGGCGAAGTCGGCCTCGGCCGCCGGTGCATACCAGGCGCTTACGGGAGTGGAAGATTCCTACGCTGAGCTGGGCGAAGGTATCGACTCGTTGAACAGCCAATCCCAGGCGTTGCCTTCGGGGGCAAGCGAATTCGCAAGCGGCCTTTCGGCATACCTTTCCGGCGCAGATCAGGCAGCCCAGGCGTCTTCACAGCTGCAAAGCGGGGCCTCGCGGCTAGCGCAGGGGTCCAGCAGCCTTTCCGATGCTACTAACCAGTTGGCTCAGGGAGCTTCGACCCTTTCCAGCGGCACCGAGGCGTTGGCCAGCAGCGTAAGCGGGCTTGACCAGAAGGTCATCGACGAGGTTCAGGCCACTATCGACGAGAAGCTGGGCAAGGGCTTCAAGGCGCATTCCTACGTGGTGCCCGGCAACACGGCGGTTGATGCGGTGCAGTTCGTGTACGTGGTGCAGGGCGTCTCCGAGCCCAAGGGCAGCTCCGGTGAAGGCGCGTCGGACGAGTCGAATGATTCGGCCGGAACCCAATCGATTTTCGATAGGCTTATTGCCCTCTTCACCGCCCAAGAGTAAAGTTCCCACCGTATTGAAGCGCGCTTGAGGGAGCGCGCATGGGGGATAGGGGCGCTGCATGGAAAAGTACCTGTTCTGGGGCACGTTCTTCTTCGCGTACCTGATCAACGGCATCACCGGCTTTGCGGGCAACATCTTCGCCATGCCGGTGGGCATGATCTCCATCGGCCATGCGGAATCCATCGTGGTGCTGAACTGCACGGGCTTTCTGGCCAGCTGCCTTATCGCGTTTACCAGCATCAAGCACTGCAACTGGAAAGAGCTTGCGAAGATGCTGGTGGTGATGGCCATCTTCATGGCCATCGGCGCATGGATCAACACCGTGGCGCCGCTCAGCATCCTTTCCAAGATCTACGGCGTGGCAGTGCTCGTCATCGCCATCCGCGGCTTGTTCTTCAACAAGGAAGAGCGCCTGCTTCCCGAATGGCTGCTGTTCGTCATCTTAGCAATCGCCGGCCTTATCCAGGGCATGTTCGTTTCCGGCGGCTCGTTTTTGGCCATCTACGCGCTGCAGAAGCTGAAAGACAAGGACGAGTTCCGCGCAACCACCACCATGACCTGGGTGTTCCTGAACGGCGGCTATGCCTTGTTCGGCATTGGCGGTGGCGGGCTGGAAGGCGACGGCTTGCTGGTGCTGGCCGTGTGCATCCCGCTGCTCATCCTTTCCACCTGGCTGGGCGGGCTTATCCAGAAGCGCATCAGCCAGCAGCAGTTCGTGAAGTTCACCTACGTGCTGCTCA
>CAVHGQ010000093.1:0-6378 GCA_963635335.1 Candidatus Melainabacteria bacterium
GCCTGCTATACTGCAAAGGCTGTTTTAATTCACATGCATGGGGGACCTGCGCCCGCCAGTGGCTGCAAAGGCAGTTGCGGGCAAGGGGAAGATCCCATGCAGAGGCACAACGAATGGAGAAAGAATGTCCAAGATCACTGTACAGACCCTGCTCGACGCAGGCACCCACTTCGGTCATCAGACCCGTCGCTGGAACCCCAAGATGAAGCCCTTCATCTTCGGCAACCGTGGCGACATCTACATCATCGACCTCAAGGAGACCATGTACGGTCTCGACGCTGCCTACACCGCAGTTTCCCGCTGCGCCGAGAAGGGCGGCACCGTGCTGTTCGTAGGCACCAAGAAGCAGGCTCAGGAATCCATCGCCGAGGCTGCCAACCGCTGCGGCATGCCCTACGTCAACGCTCGTTGGCTCGGCGGTATGCTCACCAACTTCACCACCATCCGCTCCCGCGTTCAGCGCATGGAAGAGCTTGAGGGCATGGAGGCCGACGGTCGCATGGCTCTCCTCCCCAAGAAGGAGCAGATCCTGCTGAAGAAGGAACTCGCCAAGCTGCAGACCAACCTCAACGGTATCCGCAACATGAAGAAGGTCCCCGACATGATCTTCATCATCGATACCAACCGTGAGCAGATCGCCATCCACGAGTCCCATCGCCTCAACATCCCCGTTGTTGGCACGCTCGACACCAACTGCGATCCCGACGACGTCGATTTCGGCATCCCTGCAAACGACGACGCCATCCGCTCCGTCCGCCTGCTCTCCGAGTTCGTGGCAGACGCCGTTATCGCCGGCACCGGCGCTCCGGTCACCGTCGAGGATATGACCGCAGCAGAGGCTCCCGCAGCCGAGGCTGCTCCTGCAGAGGCCGCAGCTCCTGCAGCTGAGTAAGCTCACCAACCCATAGCAGTTTCTCCCTGCCCCTTTGCCGGGGCAGGCTTTTCTATCGAAAGGAATTACCATGGCAGAAATCACCGCAGCTCTCGTCAAGGAACTCCGCGAGATGACCGGCGCTGGCATGATGGAATGCAAGAAGGCCCTCGTAGAGGCTGAAGGCGACCTGGACAAGGCCGTCGACGTCCTGCGCACCCGTGGCCTTGCCGCTGTTGCCAAGAAGGCCGGCCGTGCCACCAACGAGGGCACCGTTCTGGCTCTCGTCTCCGAGTGCGGCCATGCAGGCGCCCTCGTCGAGCTCAACTGCGAGACCGACTTCGTCGGCATGAACGACAAGTTCAAGGCTTACGCAGAGAAGATCGCCAAGGCAGTGCTCGCTAACAAGCCCGCCGATCTCGATGCCCTGAAGGCTTCCGAGTTCGAGGGCGAGACCGTAGAGGCCATCGTTACCGACGCCATCCACACCCTGGGCGAGAACATCCAGCTTTCCCGCTTCGCTCTTTCCGAGCAGCCCGAAGGCGCTGTTGCCTCTTACATCCACGGTGGCGGCAAGATCGGCGTTCTGGTCGAGTTCAAGCTCGGCGACGCTTCCTTCGCTTCCAACGAGGACTTCAAGAAGTACGGCCGCGACATCGCTATGCAGGTTGCTGCTGCAAGCCCTGTTTCCGCAACCCGCGAGTCCGTTGATCCTGCCGTTGTAGAGCACGAGATGGGCATCTACAAGGCTCAGGCTGCCGAGTCCGGCAAGCCCGAGAACATCCAGGAGAAGATCGCTACCGGTCGCCTGGAGAAGTTCTTCAAGGAGAACTGCCTTACTGAGCAGGCATTCGTGAAGAACCCCGACCAGTCCGTGAACGACTACACGGCAGAGGTTGCCAAGTCCCTTGGCACCACCATCGAGGTTGTTTCCTTCACCCGCTTCATGCTCGGCGAGTAAATCAACCGAAAAAGGCTTTCGCAAGCCCTTCCGGAGGTTATGGGTAGAACCCGCTTCTGGAAGGGCTTGCTGTCATAATAGGAACCGGTGCGCAGGCGGCCTTTCTTCAGGCTGCATTTCTGCTGCACGGTACATCCAGGGGATGGCATCAAAGGATTGGATGCAAGGGTATGTCTGAAGAAGTGATCATCGCCCGCGAGACGAAGAACGTGACGGGTACGGTACATATCGGCGGCGCAAAGAACTCCGCGTTGAAGCTCATCGCGGCTTCCATGCTCGGCCAGGGCAAAACCACCCTGGGCAACGTGCCCCATATCTCCGATATCGAGATCATGTGCGAGGTGCTGCGAAGCTTGGGCGCCACCGTCGAATGGGGCGACCATTCCCTTGTCATCGACACCAAAGATGCCGAAGGTTACAACACCCCCTACGAGCTAGTATCGAAGATGCGCGCCAGCATTTCCATCCTCGGCCCGCTTATCGGGCGTTTCGGCCGTGCGCGCGTGGCCATGCCCGGCGGCTGCAAGATCGGCGCCCGCAAGATCGACATGCACCTGAAGGTGCTCGAAGCTATGGGCGTCGAATTCGAGAACAGCCATGGCTACCTTTATGCTTCTACCCCCAATGGGCTGCATGCGGCCGACGTCCTGCTGGAATTCCCCAGCGTGGGCGCAACCGAGAACATGCTCATGGCCTCGGTGGTTGCACCGGGCACTTCCGTCATCGACAATGCGGCGCGCGAGCCCGAGATCGTCGATTTGGCCAACATGCTCAACGCCATGGGCGCCCAGGTAGAGGGCGCAGGCTCGCCCACCATCACGGTGAAGGGCGTGCCGCTCTCACAGATGCATCCCTGCACTCACACCACGGTGGGCGACCGCATCGAGGCGGGCACCTTCCTTACGGCGGGCGCCTTGCTGGGCGGCCCGGTAACGGTGGAGGGCATCGATCCCTCTTTTCTGCGCATGGCTCTTATGAAGCTCGAGCAGATGGGGTGCGAGGTCTTTACCACGGAAGATTCCATCACCGTTTCCCGAACCCAGCCGCTGCAGGCAACCGATATCCAAACCTTGCCCCACCCGGGCTTTCCCACCGACCTTCAGGCCCAGTTCATGCTGTTGGCCTCGTTCGCCGATGGCAATTCCGTCATCTCGGAGAACATCTTCGAGAACCGCTTTATGTTCGCCAGCGAGCTGAACCGCATGGGCTCCCGCATTACGGTGGAAGGCCATCATGCGCTGGTGCAGGGCGTTTCCCGTCTTGAGGGCGCCCCCGTCTCTTCGCCCGACCTGCGCGGTGGTGCGGCATTGGTCATCGCCGGCCTCGCGGCTGAGGGCGAGACCATCGTCCACGACATCCACCACATCGATCGTGGCTACGAGGACTATGTTGGCAAGTTGAGCGGCATCGGCGCCAACGTCGAGCGCACCGAGCTTTAAGGCGGAATAGTATGGCTATCAGGGGGAATAGGGGCTCTCAGGGTCGTCACAGCTCAAGCAGGCGCTCTCGGCGCCGCAGTGCTGATTGGTCTTCATCGGTCATCGGCTCCCATGCCTCGGGTGCACGCGGCCCGCAGCGAGACCCTCGCCGCACGGTTCGCCCCCGCGTTGCCACACCGCCTTCCCCGCGCCGCACGGCCGAGGTTCGGCAGATCAACCTGCAATCCAATTCTGTGAACGACTATCAGCGTACGCGATACGGCAAAGGCCGCTCGCGCACGGCTGCCACCATGCGCCGCAACGACCGCGTTAACCGCCTTGCGCTCGTCGTTTCCATCGTCCTGGTTATCGCCATCGCCTTCGGTTTGGGCACCTGCGCCTATCGCAATTCGCTCACTTCTTCGATGGCGCTCAACGATGATGCGGTCGCAGGCCAGCTGGTCTCGGCTAGTTCCGATTCCGTGACGTACACGCTGGTAACGGGCATAACGGGCGACGGAACCTCGTCGGAAGCCGCCAGCTTCATCGCTGTGCTCAGGCTTGATCCTCAGAACAACACGGCATCGCTGCTGAACATCCCCAGCAACATCGCCGTTTCATACAACACCTCTTCCGCCGAAGAGGGCAGCATGCTGCGCGATGCGCCCCGCATCAAAGACGAAGGCGAGCTGGTGAAGCAGGTCTCGTCGATCATCGACAACGACATCAACCACTACGTGCGCATTACCGACAAGGGCTTCGCCTCGCTGGTCGATTCGCTCGGTGGACTTAAGGTGAACGTGAGCCAGTACGTCGACGACCCCACGGTGGGAACTTCGGTGCTTGATCCTGGCGAGCAGATGCTCAGCGGCAAGCAGGCCCTCGCATACGTCAGCGCGAAGAACTACGCAACGGGCTTCGCCCAGCGCGCCACGGTGCAGAACGAGGTCTTCGACGCCTTTGCCAACGCCATCGAGGAAAAGGGCGGGCTCGATTTCGCCATGAGTGCCGACAACATCGCCAGCTGCATCAAAACCGATCTGAGCTACGACGACATGTCGAAGCTGGCCAAGGCGTTCCAGGGCGCGGAATTCCGCGCCGCAACGGTTCCCGGCAGCCAAACGGGTTCCGGCACGAAAACGTACTGGTCGGTAAGCTCGTCCAAGGCAAGTCAGGTGTACGGGAAGTTCAAGTCGGGCGAAGACATGGATATTTCGGTGGACACCAGCGGCATCGACAAATCGGGCGTTTCGGTAGTGGTGCTCAACGGCGCCGGTGCCGATGGTTACAGCGCCCAGGCCGCATCCGTCCTTTCGGAAGCTGGCTTCAGCATCAGCGATACCGGCAATGCCGAATCGTTCGTCTACGACGAAACCCTGGTCATCTACCGCTCGGCCGACGATAAGACTGCCGCCGAGGCGGCCGTTCAGGCGCTTGGCGTTGGCCGAACCGTTTCCGCAGGGGTTTACTACAGCCTTTCCACCAACCTTCAGGTAATCGTGGGCAAGGACTGGACCTCGCATGTTTGATCCGGTTGCGTATATCAACGAGCCCCGCTGGCGCAGCATGAGCCTGGGGCTCGAGCGCATCGGTGAGCTGTTGGAACGGTTGGGCAACCCGCAGAACCGTTTGCGCTTCGTCCATGTGGCCGGCACGAACGGAAAAGGCTCCACCTGCGTGTTCGCATCCAGCATCCTGCAGCAGGCCGGCTATCGTGTTGGCCTGTTCACCAGTCCCTACATCGAGCATTTCGAGGAGCGCATCCGCGTCAACGGCCGCGAGATCAGTCGCGACGACCTTACCGAGGTAACGCTGCGCGTTCGCGAGGCCGCTGAGGCCATGGATTACCATCCTACCGAGTTCGAGCTTATGACCGCGGTGGCGTTCGGACATTTCGCCCGCAGCGAATGCGACATCGTCGTTTGCGAGGTGGGGTTGGGCGGCCGGCTCGATTCCACCAACATCATCACCTCGGTGGAGGTGTGCGCGTTCGCTCCCATCTCGTACGACCATTGCGCGATGCTGGGCTCCACCTTGGCGCAGATCGCCAGCGAGAAGGCGGGCATCCTGAAGAAGGGCGCCATCGCGGTAAGCGCTCCCCAGGAACCCGAGGTGCGCGAAGTCCTCGATGCACGCGCCGCCGAGCTCGGCGTGTCGCTTCGCTATGTCGATGCCGCCCAGATCGCGGGCAGCAACGAGCGATTCTCGTTCGATGGGCTCAGCAACCTGTCCGTTCCCCTTCAGGGCTCTTATCAGTTGGTGAACGCATCCCTCGCCGTGCTGGTGTGCCGTGCCCTTGCGGAAAAGGGCTGGCGCATCAATGAAGATGCCATCCGCCGCGGCCTTGCGGCCGCATCGTGGCCGGGGCGCTTCGAGTTTTTGGAGCGCGATCCCGATGCCATCATCGACGGCGCCCACAACATCCATGCCGTCCGCGCGCTTGCCCAAGAGCTCTCCGTGCGCTACCGAAACGGCTCTGTCGTCTTCGTGATGGGCGTGATGGCCGACAAGGACTACGCTCCCATGTTGCAGCTGCTGGCTCCTTTGGCCAGAGCGTTCGTGTGCTACCAGCCAGGTAACCCTCGCGCTCTTCCGGCTGCCGAGCTGGCCGAAGCCGTGAACCAAGCCCTTGCTGCAGCGCAGCTTTCGGCCAGCGTGGAAGTCCATCAAGCCCCAACGCCCGAAGCGGCCGTTGCCTGCGCGCGCGAATTGCGCGGCAGTGCTTTGCCCATCTGCTTCTGCGGCAGCCTGTACGGCATCGCCGCCCTGAAAGAGGCGTGGCGGCGCTAGCGGCTAGCGTCCCATCTGCGGTTCTGCTGCGCTTCCTGTGCGCATTTAGTGGGCGAACGGCGCGCTGTTGGACGCACTGGCGCAGGTGCATATATACTGTCCAGCGTTGAAAGTATCTCGAAAGGGCTTGGGCGGCGCCAAGTTCTGAACCTGGTCAGGTCCGGGAGGAAGCAGCCATAAGGGGCCTCTGACGAGCGCCCGGGCCTTTTCGGGATACTTAGGTTTCGCCGGTCGCTCGACCGGCGAATCTTGTATATAGGCGCTTTAACATTTATTTCACGTTTCCGTCAGCGAACGGGAAACCGAAAGGGAACCATGGAAATCATCAACTTCATTCT
>CAVHGQ010000094.1:0-6329 GCA_963635335.1 Candidatus Melainabacteria bacterium
GCGATGCACAGCGAAGCGTCCACACCCCAGTAGTACAGCACCACGCCGAACGCCACGGCCAGCGCCAAGCCCACGATCCAGACCTTTTCGTGATGCACCTTCGCGATGATGGCCGGGAACAGGATGCCGCCCAGCGAGCAGGTGATGTTGCACAACGATGCACCCAGGGCAGCAACGGTGACGTCGATGCCCTTCGCGCCCGAAAGCCACGCCACCAGGTTGCCGTTGTTCACGGCGCCCGCAGCCATGACCAGGCCGATGATCAGGCACGCGATCCAAAGGTTGCGGCTGCGCGCCACCACGCCCAGCTGCTTGGCAACCGGCTCCACCACCGGGCGCTCGTTTTCAGGATGCGCGCGGTAGAATGCCGCCCACGCAACAAGCGTGATGGCAGAAAGCACGGCCACGATGGTGAAGATGGGCTGAGCCGTGGTGAAGCTGCTGGCCAGCGGGATGAAAATGGCCACACCTACCGTGGCACACGCCAGGTACACACCCATGGCCACGTTCACCATGTTGCGCGGGAACCACAGGCGCATCATCTTCGCCACGTTGGCATTGAGCGCCGCCAGACCGAAGCCGTAGATGGTGGACGTAACGAGCATGCCGGTGAAGTCGCTGGTGAACACACGTACGACAGAGCCGGCCAACGAAAGCGCCAGGCCGATGATCATCGCGCTCTTGATGCCCTTGCGGTCGGCCAGAACGCCCATGGCCAAGCAGCCCAGGAAGCCGGCCAGGTACGGGCAGCTGTTCAGCATGACGAACTGCTGAGCGGTGAAACCATATTCGCCACCTGCAGAAAGGGGCGTCAGAAGGAAGCCCGCCATGCCAGAGAACACAAGCGTGCCGCCGTTTACGACTATGACAGCCAACCCGCACAAGGCAAGGATGACCCAGCGGTACCGATACGCGCCGGTACGCGAAGTAGATAGGGTATTCATTTTTCTCCTAAGGAAGTGCGGCCGAACGCGGCAGGAAAAGAGAGGTCGGGGAAAGCGCATCCTTCCCCGACCTGGGAAGATTCAGAAAAGAAAGGCTGAGAGGAGAGACTTCCCCTCCCAGCCGCGGTGAAGCAGGAAGGAAGGCTACTTGCCCCAAACCTCTTCGGCGATCTCGCGCACCAGCGCCACCTTTGCCCACTGCTGCTCTTCGGTGAGCTTGTTGCCGATCTCGCAGCTGGCGAATCCGCACTGCGGGGAAAGGTACAGGTTCTCAAGCGGGATGTACTTCTCGGCCTCGTGGATGCGGGCGATAACGGCCGCCTTGTCCTCCAGCTCGGGGCGCTTGGTGGTGATAAGGCCCAGAACCACCTTCTTGCCAGGTGCTACCTGCGCCAAGGGCTCGAAGCCGCCGGAGCGTTCATCGTCGAACTCCAGGTAGAAGGCATCGGCATTCTCGGTGCTGAACAGCGGGTTTGCAACCGTGTCGTACGCGCCGGAAGAGAAGAACGTGGAATGGTAGTTGCCGCGGCACACGTGCGTGTTGATTACCAGGTCGTCGGCCGGCTTGGAAGCGATAACGCGGTTGTTGATGGAAACCAGCAGGTCCATGTACGCGCGCAGCTCCTCGTCGGTGGAAAGGCCGGTAAGCTGGCGCGCCATCTCGGGGTTCACGAAGCCGCCCCAGGTGCAGTCGTCCAGCTGCAGGTTGCGGCCGCCTGCTGCGTAGAAATCGGCCACGAACTGGGAATATGCCGCCACAACATCATCGGCGAACGCTTCTACGGTGTCGTAGTGGGTAAGGGTGTTCTGCAGCTGGTCCGCACCGGTGAACACGGCATAGAACTGGCCCGGCGCCGGAATGGTGAGCTTGGCCACCGTGTTCTCGTCTTCCTGAGCCTGCACGAAACGGAAATGGTCGATGAACGGGTGGTCCTTCACGGAAAGCTTGCCCTCGATGGCAACATCATCGATGGCCGCGGCCTCGCCCTCGAACGTGGTGTTGCCCGACTCGGACTTCACGCGCGCAACGCCGTTGATGTTCCACATGAAGTCGAGGTGCCAGGTAAGGCGGCGGAACTCGCCGTCGGTGATAACGTGCAGGCCGGCGGCCTTTTCCTTGGCGATAAGGTCCAGGATGGCCTTGTCCTCGGTGGCCTTCAGCTCTTCAGCGGAAAGCTCACCGTGCTCGAATGCAGCGCGCGCCTGGCGCAGGTATGCCGGACGCAGGAAGCTGCCAACCACGTCGAAACGCTGGGGTGCATGCAGAGTGCTCATATTGGGGATCTCCTTCAAAAGGTTTTCTGACTGGAACCAGCCTACTGAAGGTGCATGCAATCGTAAAATACGAGTTTTATTTGCTTGGCAATAGCCTTTGCCTATAGCGGCTCAGTACCCCCCCCCTGAGCGGCCGGATTTCAGGTTGCCGATGGTCTTCTTCAAGACGTCCATGTTCACCGGTTTGGAAACGTGCGCGTTCATGCCCGCGGCAAGGGATGCCTGGATGTCCTCGGAAAACGCGTTGGCGGTCATGGCGATAATGGGGATGCTGCCCGCCAGCTCGTGCTTGCTGCTGCGTATTGCGCGCGCGGCCTCGTAGCCGTTCATCACCGGCATCTGCACGTCCATCAGTATCATGTCGAAGTCACCCGGCTTCGACTGCTCGAATGCTTTGACAAGTTTCTGGCCGTTCTCGCAGATCACGCACTCGGCGCCTTCCAGCTTCAACAGTTCTTCAAGGATCTCGGCGTTAAGGGAGTTGTCCTCGGCACACAGGAAGCGCATTCCCTGCAACGTAACGGCCTCGTGCGGTGCGCATTCGCCATGCCGTTCTTCCATTTCGCCCTGCTGCTCGGCGATCTTCATGTCCAGCACGATCTCGAAGCAGGCGCCCTCGCCCTTCGTGCTTTCCACGGAAATGGTTCCGCCCATCAGCTCGACAAGGTTACGGGCAATCGCCATGCCAAGGCCCGTTCCCTGGATCTTGTTGGTGAGCGTGTTCTCCTCGCGCGTGAAGGCATCGAAGATCTTGTCCTGGAAGCCCTTTTCCATGCCGATGCCGTTGTCCCTTACCGCAAAGCAGAACCGCGCATACGTTGACGCGTTCGCCGGGCGCTCTTCCACCACGAACTGGATGGCACCGCCCCTCTGCGTGTACTTCACCGCGTTCGAAAGAAGGTTGCTTATCACCTGCGCCAAGCGGACGGTGTCGCCGTTCACCCACGGATGCTGAATGCCCTCGGTAACAACCTGGAATGTCTGGTTCCTGGCCTCGGTCTGCGGGCGGAATATGTCCTCGATGTTCTCCACCATGTCGAAGATGCAGAAGTCGGCGCAGTTCAGCGTGGTCTTGCCCGACTCGATCTTGTTCATGTCCAGGACCTCGTTGATGATGGCCAGCAGGTTCTGCGACGAAACGCCGATCCTGTGAACATACTCGCGGACCTTCTTCTCGTTGCCCGGGTCGTGCTCGATAAGCGTGCTGGTGCCGATGATGGCGTTCAGCGGCGTGCGGATATCGTGGCTCATGCTGGCAAGGAAGTCGGTTTTGGCCTTGCTCGCGGCCTCCGCCGACTGCAGCGCCTGCACCGTCACGGCCTGCGCCTTCTCCAGCTCCGAATTCAGCGCCTCCAGCTGCTTCACGTTCTTCTGCTGCTGTTCCAGGTCCTTCTTCTCGAACGCGGCCTTCTGCCGCGCCAGGCCGATCCGGGAAATGCTGAAGAACAGGCCGGCCAGCAGCAAGAGCACGATCGCAGCCGCAACCAACGTGGCTATCAGCACCGTTTGCTGGTACGACATCATCGTGTTCTCCACGATGCCCTTCGGCACGATGCACACAAGGGTGGAATCGTTGTTCTCGATCGAGCCGTACCCCAGGTAGAAGGGCTTATCCTGGCCCAGCAGCTCCACACCGGCAGCGCCCGAGTCGAACGACTGCTGCAAGGATTCTGATTGCTCCGCAGTTACGGCGCCTTCGCTCTTCAGGTGCTTGAGCAGCAAATAGTTCTGGAAGAGCTTCGAGTCCGTTTGGTTGGTGTACACCACGTCGCCACCGGCGTCCAGAATGAACAGGTAGGCCTGGCCGCCATAGGCATACAGCTTCAAGGTGGAGTCGATCTCCGAGCGGTCGATCAGCAGGCCCAACGCCGTGAACGACTCCCCTTCCAGCTGGTATTCCTGGCATGGGATGGCCAGCAGGAATCCGCTTTCCGAGCCTTGGCCGTTGTCGTAGGTAATAAGCTTGGCGATGTTCTGGTTGTCCCTCAGCGCCATCAAAAGCGAGCTGGACATATCGAGCTTGGTCTTCCGGGAATCCGCAGTCATGGCCATGCCGTTGTCCTTGATGAACAGCACCTTCGAGCTGGTTTCCTCCTGCAGGGCATTCACCAGGAACTCGAAATCCCCGTTTCCATCGATGTTCCCGTTGGTGCGGGAAACGTAACTGCCCGCCACACGCAGGCGGCTGTAGTAGTTCTCTACCTGAAGCTCGTAGGTCTGCTGGATCTGCTCCACGATGGCCTGCATGCTTAACTTGCCGTTGTCCTCGATGGCGTTGTCCATGCGCAGCAGCAGCATCTTGGTGGCGCCGGCGACCAAAACCACGAACAGCACCAGCAATACGGCTATTACCAGCCGCTGTTTCCTTGTGATATTCTGACCAACCCGCATGGCTTACTTCTTTATCTCCAGATAGTCTTCCGGTTCAGCCGGCTGGCTCCCATTGCCCACAGCGCCCGTCCAGGCAGAAGACAACGTGGTGCCCGAAAGCGCCTGCGCGTCCGCCACCATGTTGCCCAGGCCGGAAACCACGCCATCGGTAAGCAGAACGCGGTACTCCGCTGCATCGTCTATCGGCTTGCCGTCTACCAGGATGGCCTGCAACTCGAAGCCCGAGCCGGCGCCCTTCACAACGAGCTTCATGCCAGAGGCAATGGGAAGCTCGTACGTGCTGGCAGGGCAGAAATCCCCATCGGCGCCCGCAAGGTTGTATGCCACCAATTCCTTGATCTGCGCACCGGTAAGGCTATGCACGTACAAGGATGCGGCACTGGGCTTGTTGGCCACCATCAGGTTCAGGCGGCTCTTCGTGCATTCCCCCTCGTAGATGGACGAGGTGAAGTAGTAATAGGGAGCGAAGGCAAGCTGTGCGCCCGATTCCTGGCGCACCGTGGTAAGGATGGAAGAAGCCGCGTCCCTGCCGCCCTTTTTGTTCAGCGAAAGCGAGTAGCTGTTCTGGAAGCTCACTGCGGAGCCTGCGTCCTCGTCCGTGCTGTTGATGGCATCCTTGAACGCCTGGTACGCCTCATCTTCGGTCATCGTGCCCGTGAGCAAACCGCGCACGGCATCGACGCTGGCAGCAAACGACTTCTGCGAAGAATAGCGGATGTAGTACTCGTTGTTCTGGATCTCGTCTTCAAGGCCGGCCATATCGTCGGTGATGGACGCCACGTTCGGGTTGAAGGAGATCACGCTGTCGCCATTGGCAATGAGCTTCTGCCCCTCTTGCGAGAGCATGAGCTCGAGCACGTCCATGGCGGTCTGGAGCTTTTCCTGATCGCCTTCCAGGTTCTTGTTGAACGCAACGTGCAGCGACGGCGTCATGTAGATGTAGCCCTCGTCGGAGGTCTGCGAGAAGTACGGCAGGCGCACCAGCTCGGCGTTGCCCATCTGCTCTTGGCATTGCCGCAAGTGCACGGGCGAACCGTGGAACATCGCGGCCTTCCCCTCCACGAACTGCTGCATCGCGGCTTCCGTGTCCACGCTCAGGTCTTCCTGAGTGAACTTCGAGTCTTTCAACAGCGTGTTGGTGTGCTTCAGGATGTTCTGCCAAAGGGTATCGTCGAAGGGGATATCGCCCTGGGCGTTTTCCGCCTGCGCGCGCCACATGATGCCGTCCAAGCTGGTAAGGTCGCCGATGCCGCCGGCCTGCACCATCTCGTGGCTGGACCAATCCTCGGCCAAGTCCAACGCATAGGGCTTGATGCCCTTATCGCTGAAAACCTGGCACGCCTTTACGTAGTCCTCGTAGCTTTCCGGAAGCGCCAGGCCGCATTCGTCGAACAAGGTCTTGTTGGCAATGATGGTTTGGGGGATGCCGCAGATGGGCAGCCAGTCTATCTCGCCCTCGCTGCTCTTGTAGTACTGCAGAGAATAGGAAGAAAACTCCGACACCACGTCGTAGGAAGAGAAGTCCATAAGGTAGGGCTGCAGGTCCTTCGCCTCCGAGCCTGCGAAGCGGCGCACGGTGATGACGTCGGGCAGCTCGCCATGCTCAAGGAAGTAGCTGTACAGGTCGGTGTCGTTGTTGCCGGCGATGAACTGGATCTTCTTGTCGGGCAGCTGCTGGTGCAGGTACGGCCCCAAATCCTGGATCAGGTCGGTGTCCCA
>CAVHGQ010000095.1:0-6302 GCA_963635335.1 Candidatus Melainabacteria bacterium
CTTCGGCTTCATCCAACAGCTTCGCCTGCCAGAACAGGTCGCTGCAGGTGTAGGCGGTGATGCACAGCTCGGGCAGAACCATGACCTTGGCGTGCGCGGCCTCCATCTGGGCGATGCACGAAAGGATTTCCTGCGCGTTTGCCCTGCAGTCGGCAACCGTCACCTGCGGAGTGGCAGTTGCCACCGTTACGAATCCATCCCTCATGCCAGCTCCTTGCGCCGCTTAATCGTTTCCCCCGATTATATGTCAGGACCAAGCGCGGTTCGCCGCAAGCAGGGGCAAGCCACCAGCGCGTAGCGGGCGCCGACCTACCCGCAGATGCGGCGGCGGGCAGCCAGGGCAGCCACGCAGGCGAAGCCCGCTACCGCCAAAACGGCAGGAAGCGGTGCGGCATCGGCCGTAGCCGCAGTGGTGCCCTCGGCCGCGGATCCGCTTTCCGTGGTGTCGGAGCCTTCATCGGCAGCAGACGAATCGTCGTCGGTGTCGTCGCCATCCGTGTTACCACCATCGGAACCGCCGTCGTCCGGCTCAGGGCCGGGTTCAGGGTCTGGGTCGGGCGCGGGGCTGGGCTTGGGCTCCGGGTCGGGATCGGGTTCCGGGTCGGGGGCAGGCTCGGGCTCCGTCCCCTCGATGGTGTAGGCGAACTCGGCGGTATCGCTCGCAAGCATGCCCTCGGCAAAGGCCTTTGCCTTGATAGTGGTGCTGGCCTCGATCTTGATGGGATCGCCGCTGTACACCTGGCTGTCCTCGCTAGGCTCACTGCCGTCGGTGGTGTAGTGGATCACGGCACCAGTAGTGGCGCATCCCAGCTCAACCTCTTGGGCCTCCTTGTAGGTACCGGGCTCAAGCGAAGCCTGGGGCGTCTGCACCTTTTCGGGCGCCGCGACCTTCACCTTCACGCTCACCCTTTCGGGTGCGCCATCGTTGTTCACGTAGCTGGGGTACTCCACCTTGCCGGTGGCGGTAAGCGTCTGCTCGCCCGTCGCGGCCTTGTCGAAGCCCTCGACCTTCTCCCAGTCAACGTTGAGCAGCTCGGTCTCGTTGCACTTATAGGTAACCAACACGCTCTTGGGCAGGCTCCAGCCTTCGTCCCTTCCGGACTCTTGGCCGGCGTTGTACGTCATGGCCTGTTGGAAGCTCAGCTCCACATCGGCAAGGCTGGCCATGGAAGCATACTCGTACGGGCCGGTGGAGGGGCAGGAAACGAACAGCGCCGTGGAGCCGTCCCTTTCGCCCACATAGGCATCGGCCCCAACATCGTAGCCGTTCACCTTGGTAACCACCCTGGAGGAAAGAACGTACTTCACGCCTTCCTGGGACTGCCCAGAAAGCGAGAGCGAGGCCAGATAGCAGGTGTTGTGGGCGGCATTGCCCTCGGAATCGCCCGCCGGCTGCCAGGAAAGCGCCAACTTGCCGTCCTTCTTGAAGTAGTCGCTCACATCTTGCGGCTCATCGGAACAAGCGATCTTCGCCGTCACGTAATCGGCCTCGGTTGCCAGGCTCTTATGCACCTCGGGAATCCGCATGCCCAGATCGAGCTCGGTCACAACGGGGTTGTAGACGCAGGTAACCTCGGTATCATCGTTTATCTTTTCGAGGGACAGCGTGTTTCCAGTGCCGATAGTGCTGCCATCGGCGCCGATCCACTTCTCAAAAACGTAGCCTTCGTGGACAGGGGCAACAAGCATGCAGCCCTCCCCCTTGTTAAGGGAGTACTCATTGCTCCTGCGCGTCCAATCAGCATGGTCTTTCGCAGCGGTGTCGGAATAATTCACCGTGAGCTTCACCTTCTGGACGGGCTGCACGTCGTCGATGATGTAGTACTGGGTGTCGTGGGTCGATTCCGAATCGCCCTTCACGGCCCACACCTCAAGCTCGTAGCAGCGCTGCTTGCCCGCATCTACCGCCAGCGCGATGCCATCGCTGTATGCGCCCTCGCGCTCTGTCACCCATCCGCTGTCTTCAAGGTGGCTCAGCTTGTACCTGATGGTGGCGCCGTCGGTGGCACAGCTTGCCTTCACGTTCAGCTTGCCGTCGACGATCTTGGTGTCGGGGGTGGTCGTGGAATAGGTACCGCGTTTGGGGCTGAGCTCGGGCGTGGAAACCACCTCTACGGGGGCCTCGGTCACCGTTACTTCCACTTCCACGGTATCAAGGCCTTCGGGGAAGTAAACCGCATCGCTTGCCAGAGGAATGCTCAGAGTGGCCTTGCCGCCCTCGGGATACACCACCTTGCCACCTTCGACCAGGCCAGAGTAGTCGGCAGAATCCTTCTGGAGGTCAGCGTTCACGTAGGCGTCGCCATAGGTGTAAACCAGCGCCTGATCGGGAAGGGCGGCCTTCAGGGCTTCTACGGAAATGCCCTCGGGGACCGTAATGGACGCAGGCTCGATGGCCCTTGCCGTGTCCTTGCCCACCGCGCACGATATGGAAACGTTCAGCGTGCCGGAGTCGTCCACGGAATAGCTGTCCACGCTACTGCCCGTCTGCCCGCCGTCCATCGAGGCGCGGACCGAATCCATGTCGAACGCGAACGCCAGCCCCATCTCTGCATCCTGCGCGATGGAGGCCTTGGCAACGTAGGTTGCCCCGGCCTTGGCAACGCCCGTTGCCGGCGTCAGGGCGTCGCCGTCCTTCTCGTACCACGATATGCCGATGATCTTAGAGCCTGCCGCCGTGCCGCTCCACTGGATCTCACCGGCCGTGTTCAGCAGCTGACCCACTTCGGGCTTCTGCAAGAAGATGACCGCGGACTTCTGGCGATCCATGTACTCCGCAGTAAGCGACACGTTGTTCTGGGGCATATCGAAGTTGATAAGCGAGCGGTAGATGTTCTTGATGTAGTCGGAGAAGGGCTCCAGGCCGCTGGATTGCTCGTACGACCAGTACCTGAACACCTTGTCGGGATCCGAGCTTTTCCCATCGACCCAAACGCTGTCGCCCTGTTCGTAGCTGCCGCACGAGTTTCCGTTCACGGTAACGTCGAACTTCTTGCTATCGGCCTTGCGCTGCCACATATCGCCGCTGTGGTCGGTTCCGTAACTTACGTAATAGCCTTCCTTATCGATGAAGAACGCGGTTTCGGTTTCGTTCTTGATCTTGTCGCCGATGCGGTGGTCGCCCTCGGCCTCAACGCGGACGCCGACCTTGGAATCCTTGCTCACCCCGCCCGTGATATACGCCGTGGAGGCAGACCCCTCCTCAAGGAAGATGTCATCGGCAGAATCGTCGACGTAGTTCTTGTTGCCCTGTATCAAGCACCTGCCGCTCAGCTCGATATCGTGATGGCTGTAGACGTAAACCGCACCACCGTTCCAGATCCCCTTGCTGGAATTGCACACGTTGTCCTTCATGGTGCTGTTGATGATGCTTATCTTGTCGTTTGCGACATACAGCGCACCGCCGCCCCAGCCGGCCTCGTTCCCGGTGAACTGGCAATCAATGATGCGCAGATACTCCTGATAACTCTCGATTGCGCCGCCGCAGTACTGCGCGCTGTTGTCCTTGAAACTGATTCCTTCTACCGAGCCCTCGTTTTCGCTCCACATGCACAGTTCGGCGAAAAGCGCACCGCCGCCGTTATGGGGGTCTTTTTTCTCTATATTCGGTTTGCCAAAAGCATTGTTGTTGTTTATCTGGCCGGTTTTGTCCTTCGATTTCAGGTAATAGAACGAGCACTCCGCATAGACCCCGGCGCCATCCGGTGCCGAATTCCAGCCTATCTTCGAGTTGTTCTCAAGGTAGACGGTCGAATTTTTCCCGTAGATGTGCACACCGCCGCCATGGATGCTGGCGTAGTTGTCCTTGATCGAAGAGTTATCCATGTTGATGGTGGTGTTTTTCTCGTCCACGTAGACGCCACCGCCGATATCCGAGGCATTGCGCTCGATGGTGGCGGCGTTCTTCAGGTTGAGGGTGCTTCCGTCTCCATCGATGTAAACGCCGCCGGCGCTGGATTTCGTGAAGGTGGTGTTTTCGGCCTTGTTGCCGCAAACCGCAACGCCGTCGAGCGTCACCGTGCAGTCGTCCTCCATCTCGATGCCGCCGCCACCGCCCGACTCGTATCCGCCGATGACCAGGCCGCCGGTGTTGGTCACATACCACTTCTTGGTGTCCTTGTCGGCATAGCCCTCAAACCAGATATCCCCCCTCACGCTTGAGGTAAGGGTCAGGTTGGCGTCGTCATCAACATCGATGACCGTGTCCTTGCCATTGCCCTTGATCTGGTGGCCGCACATGTCGATGGTGATCGTCTCGCCATCGTCGATGTCCAGGGTGCCACCGACGTCGGAAACGTTCCAGTCCCCGTCCATGTAAATGGTCTTGCCCGAATAGCCTGCGTTTACTGCGCTTGTAATGCTGTAGTAAGAGGTCTCGACACCTGCTTCATCGACGGAATGCGCCAGCCTGTCGCCCGCATGGGCGCAGGCGGGGAAAGCCATTGCGGTAGCTGCGATAGCCGAGGCGAAGGCCAGCACGAAAGCAAGCCTGACCTGCGTCGTTGTAAGCCCAATGTTCCTAGCGAAGTTTCCCACGTCGTTCCCTTTTCCTGGCTCAGCGGCCGTATATCGAGCAGAGCCCTGCGGACCCGCAATCAGCACTCAATGCGCAAATGCGCCTAAACGTTCTTAGTATAGCCAGCATTTGCGCTGATTGCGAAGGGTAAAACGCCTGCATCGAGGCAGTTTCGAGCACAAAAAAGCAGCCGGGAGCGTAATGCCCCCGGCTGCTGCTCGTTTCCGTTCGCTAGCGGATCTCGTAGCGGCCGGGCTTCTTCTTGATGGGACGGGCCTCCATCGCCGGGTAGCCCAGCACGATGGCGCCGATGAGCTTGCCGCGCTCCGGAGCAAAACGGCTGCGCAGGGCGTTGCCCGAGCGCACCACAGCCTCGACCCAGCACGAGCCGATGCCCTTGTCGTAGGCCGCCAGCACCATGTTCTCCATGGCGGCCGAAACGCTTTCGACGCAGCTGGGCAAGATCTCGTCCGAGTAGTCGGGCTTGTTCAGGAACGCCAAGATGATGGTGGATGCGCCGCCCATGGCCTTCATGAACGACATGGTTTCCTCCACCACTTCCGGATGTCCCTTGAAGCGCGCCTCCAGTTCCTTGCGGTGGGAGAACGCGGTTGTTCCCATCTCGGAGAACAGGTAGGCCAAATCTTCCTTCTTGGTAAGCGCAACGAAGTACCACGGCTGCAGGTTCTGCCCCGACGGCGCGCACAAGCCCGCCTGGATGATGGCCTCCACATCTTCCCGCGGAATGGGCTTGTCCTCGAACTTCCTGATGCTGCGCCTGTTTTGGATTACATCGATCAACTCCATTTTCGTCATCCCTCTCTGCGCTTTCGCGCCCTCTTGTCGAATTCCCTCATGTATCTGAACCGCTCGAACAGCCCCACCAGCACGAGCGGATCGGTTTTGTCGAAACGGAGTGGGCGAGCCGAAGCTGTTGCGAGCCCGCCGCTTCAGCGGCATTGGCCTGCGCACTTGGCGAACAGCAGGCCAGCCAACGTTTCCCCGGCCGCGCTAACGCGCCGACGCGCCCGCACCCCGCTTGTCGCAGCGCTACAGCAGGAAGCGCTGAACCTCCGCCAGCATCTGGGCTGGCGCCTCTTCGGGAATGAAGTGCCCGCAGGGAAGGCTCTTCCCCTGAACATCGCTACAGAAATGGCTCCAGCAGGCCAGCGGATCGAAGAACTTTTCCACCAACCCGTTCGCGCCCCAAAGAACCAAGGTGGGCGCCGCAATGCTGTTGCCCACCTTCAAGTCGGCGGCGTCCAGGAGCCTGTCGATGCTCTCGCCCGCGCGGTATTCCTCGCAGATGGCGTGGATGCACTCCACGTTGTAGTGCTTCAGGTATTCCTCGTACACCTCGGGCGGGAACGCCTCGGCGGAAGTGTCGTTCTCGGAGTTGTAGCGCCCGATGTGCAGCGCGTTGCGGAAGTACATCTTGCGGCTGGATAAAATCAGGTCTTCCGGGAACGGCTCGTCTTGCGTGAGCAGGTACCAGTGGTACAGCGCCTTGGCAAATTCCGCCGTGCTGAGCGCGTACATGTCGTACGTGGAAACAATGTCGAGCAGCACCAGCTTGCTTACGCATTCGGGATGGTCAAGCGCCAGGCGATAGCCAACGCGCGCTCCCCTGTCATGGCCCATAACGCTGAATTTGCCGAAGCCCAGCTCAGCCATGACCTTCATGCAGTCGAGCGCCATGGTGCGCTTGGAATAGGTGCTGTGATCAGGCAGGCCGTCCGGCTTGCCGCTGTCGCCGTAGCCGCGCAGGTCGCACAGGACAACCGTG
>CAVHGQ010000096.1:0-6292 GCA_963635335.1 Candidatus Melainabacteria bacterium
TCGGTCTTCTTCACCGAAACGGTGGCGCCGGTGGCGCCCAGACCCGCATCGCTTGCCACGCTCGCGGCGCTTGCGTCGATGGCGCAGCCTTCAGCGGCATCGGTGGCAACCGTCACGTAGGTGGCGTACAGGTCCAAATTCGCGTTGGGCACGCTGTCGCTTGCGATGTTGAACATGGTGCCCGTTCCATCGACCGAAGTGTTCCAGCCGGTGAACACGCTGCCCGCCTTGGCGGGAGCGCTGTAGCCCTTCAGCGTATCGGAGCTGATGGGCGCGAACGGCTTGACGCCGGAGATCACCTTGTTCTCGGTCCAGCTGCCGCCGTTGGCATGCAGCGTCACCTTCACCGGGTCGGGATCGACAAACGATGCGTAGTAGGTGACCGAAACCTCGGTGCCCTCGCCCTTGGCGGGCTCGGTCAGCGACGGAGCGGCCGAAAGCTTGGCCATGGCCTCGCTGGTGATGACCGTGCCGGCGTCGGCGTTCTCCTGGGAGGTTGCCCAGCCCTTGAACACCTTGCCCGCAGGGGCTTCGACGTTCATATCGCCGGCCGCGCTCAGCGCGTCGGCGAGCGATTTGTCGCTGGCAACCGTGACGGTCTTCAGCGTCTGGCCCTGCGACTGGAAGGCGACCTTGGCGTCGGCGGTCTTCAAGTCGTAGATGGCGTAGTAGTCGGTCACGCCGTGACCGGCCGTGGGCAGGCCGTCGCCGAAAGCCTGCTTGTCGTTGTAGCGCACCGACCAGCCCAGGAACGTTCCCGACTGGTAGGTGGTCATGCCGTTGACGGACGTCTTGTTCGTGAAGTTGAACGGCTTGCCGTCCTTCAGGTAGTTGCCGTTGGACACGGTGTTCACGTCGGTGCCGAAGGGCACGTTCACGCGACAGGTCATGTCGTTGGAGGTAACGTCCTTGTTGTAGCTCCACGTGGAGTTGTCCCAGAAGTTCCAGTAGTGCAGAACGATGGTGACGTCCTTGAGCGTGGGGTTGGCGTACACGGCGGTGTAGGTTGCCGCCGCATCGCCGGCCTTGGCTTCCGCCACCGGCTGCCCGGGCGTGTAGTTGGCACTGGGGTACTTGCCGTTCGAAACATCGGTGTAGCCCTCAGCCCAGCCGCCGAACGTCCAGCGGTTGCCGTCGTCGGTCAGCTTCGCACCCGGCGTGGTCCAAGTCACGTCGGCCTGGGAATCGACCGTCGCCTTGTAAGCGTCCACGTAGTTCGGGTACTCGCCGCCGTCCACCGCGTAGGCGTACAGGAAGTTCTCGACCTTGAACTCGACCAACTGCTGGCCTTCGTTCACCAGCACGTAGTAGGCCGAAAGCGTGTTCTCAGCCGAAAGCGGCTCGTAGGAGGACACGCACGCCGGATCGTACACGCGGGTCACGCGGACGGCGCTGCCCGAAACGGTGGTGTCGGTCTCGCTCTTCACCGAAGCCTTCCAACCCACGAAGTGGAAGGTGCCGGCGCTCGTCGTGTAATCGGAAGGCGTCGGCGCCTGGTTGGCCGCCTCGCCCAAGGCAATGCCCTGGGTGGCGTCGACCACCACGTCAGCCGCATCGGTGCCGTCGGCGTTCTTCGCGCCGGTGAAGGTCACCGTGGCCTCTTCAGCATAGGAACCGTAGTTCCAGCTGATAGCCGTGCCGTTCGCATCGAGCTCGGGCACGAACTGGCCCGTGGCGTCAGCGAACATGACAGCCTGGGCGCTGGTAAGGGCGGTGGTGGCGGCAGGCACGGCGAACTTCTGGCCATAGGCCGCGGTCCCGTTATGGTCGCTCACCGTCACGCTGCCCTTGGCCGCCGTGAAGCTGCTGCCCAGTTTCACCTGGTCGCACATGATGCCGGACGCGAAGCCGGCACCGGCCTGGGCCGTGATGGCGGTCTTGCCCGCCAGGTTGAACTCAGGCTCGCCGTTCTGCTTCACCGTATCCTCGGCGCCGTAGATGGCCGCGGCCTGGAACTTCGCCTGCTCGATGCCCTTGATGGTGCTCGAACCGTAGAAGTTGAAGCCGTTCGCGCCCATGGCGACGGTGATGCCGAGCGCCTCCTTCAGGTCGGGCGCATGCCCGATGTTGCGGTAATAGGTGCCGCTGCCGTTGGTGGTGGCCGAAAGCGTGGCGCCGTCGACGTTCCACACCGAACCGGCGGTGGCCTTCAGGGCGTAGGCGTTGCCCATGGCGGCCGTGGCGCTCACCGCGCCGGAAACGTTCACGGTGCTCGCCTTGCCGGTGGAGGGCGAAAGGATGCCCACGGCGTCGGCGCTCACCTGGTAGTCGCCCGTGGTGTAGATGACCTCGGGAACGATGTTGGCGTCCTTGCCCGCCTCTTCAGCGGTGAGAACCTTGGAGAACGCCCAGATCTTCGTGCCGTCGTCAAGCGTCATGGGAGCCACATAGTAGATCATGGCCGCGTAACCCGACGTGGAGCTCATGGAAGAGCCCGCCTTCTCGTCGAACTTGGCGTTCAGCTTGAACTTGGCAAGGATCTCCTTGTACAGATCGGAGCTCTTGTCGGGGTCGATCTGCTTCAGATACATCTGACCGCTCGCCATGGTGGACGAGTCGGTGTCGGACTTTACCGTGCGAAGCGTGGTCGTGGGGTTGTTCGCCTCAACCGAGCAGCCGCTCTGCACGTCGATGGACAGGTTGTTGCTGCCAAGCGAAATGCCGGCAACGTTTTCGATGGCGGCCAGCTTCGACGTGGAAAGCGAAGTTCCCGCGGCAAGCTTGGCGCCGTTGGTCATGGTCACCAGCCTGGTGCCCGCATCACTCACCGAGCATGTAGCCTTGACGCCCACCAGCTCGCTGAGCGAACCGGTGCCGGCGTAGTCCGCGCGCACCGTGGCGCCGTCTATCACCAGCTGACCGTCGTTGACGAACACGCCGCTTGCCGCGCTGCCCGTCGTGGCGAAGCTCACGTCAAGCGAGCCCTTTTCGGACGCGGTGTCCTTCACGGTGAACTTCTTGGTAACGGTGATGCCGAACTGGTCGACAGCGTTGACCGTCACCTGCTTGCCGTTCAGGTCGAGCTTCAGCTCCTTGTCGACGGCGAACGCAGGCGTGATGTCGTCGGCAACCATCTTGATGATGTCGTCAGCCTTAGCCGCAGCAACGGCATCGGCCAGCGACAGGTATTTCCCGACGACCTGGCCGTCGCGCGTGATCTGCGCGACCACGTCGTGGCTCCACGCGATCTTGCCGTCGTCGGAAGCGAGCGGCTCCCAACCAACGTAGGTGTTGCCGGGGGTGTTCGCGGGTGCGAACATGCCAGCCTTGTCGGCGATGGACGCGGTGTCCTCGGCGGGCGCGGCGAACACGTTGCCTTCAAGGTTGGCGCTGTGCACGAACAGCTGGGCGTCGGCGGAAGCCAGCGAGAAATTGCTGGCGATGGTGAGCGCCTTGCCGTCGTGGTAGATACTCGCCTGGCGCGGGGTTTCGATCGAGCTTGCGCCCGAAAGCGTCACCGAAGAGCCCTCGGCGTAGATGCCCCACGCGTCAAGCGCGGAAAGCTCATCGGCGGAAACCGAATCGCTCGCCGCAACGGAAACGCTTGCACCGGAAAGCGCCACCGTGGCGTTCGTGGCGAGGACGCCACGCGCCGCGACCTGCGCACCCATGCCCGAAACCGCCAGCGACGATGCGTCGACGGTAAGCTCCGCGGCGTTGTTGGCAACCGCGCCGCGCAGCGCGGACGCGTTGCCGGAAACGGAAACCTTGCAGCTATCGGACACGGTGGCCGCGCTTCTCGTCCCCGAGGCCTCGATGCCCGTGGCCGAGTCGGTCTTGGCCTGCACCGAAACGGCGCCGCCCGCAACGCTCAGCGTACCATTCTCAGCCTTCGCGCCGGTGGCGGCGGCGTTGGAAGCGACCTTCACGGCAGCTCCCGAAAGCACCAGGGTGCCCTTGTCGTTTGCAACCTTCGCGCCAACGGCGTTCACGCTGGCGTTCTGGATGTCGATGGCAATGCCGTTCAGGGTGAGCACGCCGGTGCCCTGCTGCACGGCGGCGATAACGCTTCCGCCGTCGATGGCGCCGGTCAGGGTGGACCCTCCCGTCGAATCAACGACGGTGACGTTGGCGGAAGATTCGCTCACCAGGCGACCGACGGACTTGCCGTTCAGGTCGACGGTGTAGCTCACGGCCGCCTTGTCGGTGCCGGCATCAGAAGCCTTGATGGTGGCCGTCGTGCCAATACTCTTGTCCAGCACCACGGTCTCGCCGTTCTTGGCCTGCGCGGTGGCATCCTCCAATGACTCGAACGAAACGGTCTCGCCATCGCGCACGATGTGCGCGACCACGTTCATCTTGCGCTGGAACACGATGCCGTCGCCAGACTCGGACAAAGCCAGCTCGGACTTGGACGTTGCCACGCCGTTAGCCAGCTTCGCCAAAAGCGCTTCCTTGTTGGTCACGCCATCAGCGAACGAAGCCGCATACGTGCCGTTGGAGTTCGCCTTGGTGGAAACGCCGGTGGGAAGAAGTGGGTTCTCGTCATAGACAGAATCATCGCTCGCAGCGCCATTCGAAGCTTTGATGTCCAAACCGGAAACAAAGCTGATAGAGCCTTTGCTGGAAGCAAAACCATTACCGAACACGAAAGGAGCCTTGGCAGCATCGGAAGCCAAGGTGTCGCTTGCCAGCGCAAATACATTAGTTTCCGCATCGGAAGAGAAGTTCAATGCGCCGTCAAACGTCGCAGATACGGCGCGAGAGGCGTAAGAGCCATACCTGCCCATAATGTTGAGAATGCCAACAGACAGCTGGTTTCCTTCGCCTTTGCCCGTGGATTCGACGCTAAGAGATCCACCGTAATTTGCGTTGCCATGACGCGTAATGATGCCAAACGCCGAGCCCTGAAGAGCCTCTGCGCAAAGATTCACATCCCCCGTCGTAGAGATAGCTCCTCCAACATGAGAAATCGCAACGGCGTTGTTGCTCGGCTGATCGGAATCGATCTTGATCGGAACGCCTGCCTTCGCGGCAATGGAAACCCCATCGCCTAGGGAAAGATCGCCCGAAACACGCACAGCTACACTGGTATTATGAAGCCCAACGCCAGAAGTCTGCACTTGGCCATTTTGATTCGAGCAGTCCAGAACAACACAGCTGTTTCTAATATCAAGTGTCGCACCGGTAAAATCGATAGCGCTTTCGGCTGCATACGACGTAACCTGATCGGCAAGCGTGTAACTCTTGCCGATCGAAACGTTCGAAATGCTCAAACTTGACTTCGATTTGGAAGCCCTGTCGAAGAAGACATTGCCGGCGTTCACGAAGTTGAGTTTGCCTTGTTCGGCCTCGCCGCCCTTTCCATCGGTGCTCACGATGCTAACGTTGGTGGCTATGTTGTCGATGCCTCCCTTGTCGGAGTACACCCTTATTCGATTGTTTCCATTGACCTTTTCAGCAGAGGCGTCACCAAAGGTGATGCTGTAACCACGCAAGTCTATGACGAAAGAGCCCGTTTCTCCAAGAAGGAGCTGATGGGTAAATTTGTCCACATCACGAGAAAGGTAATACGTTCCCTGCTTGTCCAGCGATACATTTTTATTGGCCTTTTCAGCCGCTTCAAGCAAGTCTGACAAATCGATCGCTTCGTCCGCTACAGGAGTATCGGACGAGCCTTGGTTCTTCTCGAACATTGCTATGTAATTGACGTCTTGAGAAGGGAAGACCTCCGGCAAATCGGATTCATCAATGTACGTAGAGCGATCGGACTGGTTAATCCAACCTTTGAATGTCGCATCTGGCGACTCAACAATGCTCGGAAAGTGCTTTTGATAGGTAAACGAGGTTACGCCATCTGGGTACATCGAAAGAGCGTCTTCGCTTGCGCCAATGGCATCACCCGCAAAACCCTTGAAGACGATGCAGTGCGTCATGCCCGCATCAAGATAGAAGCTTACTGTGACCATTTGCTCAAATTGCGCATAGAGCGTCAACGGTAAGCTGCCGACGGAAATTTTGGAACCAGCCTGATAGTAATTGCCCGTTCCATCAGACTTGTCGTTCCAACCTCGGAACGATTTGTATTTCGAATGGGAGAACGTGGGGTCGGGAAGCTCCACGAACCCGTCCCCATCATCGTCCGAAATAGACTGCATCGTCCCCCTACACCCATTGCCTGGCTGAAGGGCTAGTTCGACTTTAGCTGCCTTCGACCACTTCGCGGTCAGCTTGAGGTCGGAGGTCACGCTCGAGGAGAAGTCGTAGGCGGACCCGGAGCCCTCGGCGTACCAGCCGTCGAACACGAAGCCGTCGCGGGAGGGGTCGGCGGGCTCGGAGGCCTTCGCGCCGT
>CAVHGQ010000097.1:0-6265 GCA_963635335.1 Candidatus Melainabacteria bacterium
CCATCGGCTCTGTTGCAACCGGCCAACGCCAACCCCTCCTTACGCCCTATCCAGATCGACGGTGATCTCGTAATAGTCGCACGGGTGGGGCGCAATGCCCGTAACGCCGGCGCGCGATACGATGCCCATCTGCAGATGGGACGCGAAGAAGAAGCCGTTGTCTTCCAGCAGCACCTGCTGCATCTGGGCGGCAAGCTGGCTTCGTTTCTCGGGGTCGAACTCGGTATGCAACTGGGACTCAAGCTGCTCCAACTGGGCACTCTGGTACCCACCGAAGTTCTTCGGCGAGCCATTCAGACAGGTGGCCGTGAAGAAATATTCCGGGTCGCCCGTGGGCGAGGTTACCAACGCGCTCACGTACACATCCCAAGCCGATGCGTCCTTGCGTATCTCGGTATGGTTGGCCGTGCTGTTCACCTGGATGTCGAAGCCGATTTCCCGAAGCGTGCTCTGCGCCGATTCGGCCAACAGGGGAAGCTCCATGCGCCCGGGATACGTGAGCCAGCGCACGGTGAGCTTCTGGCCGTCCTTTTCGCGGATGCCATCGCCATCGGTATCCACCCAACCGGCCTGTTCCAGCAGCTGTTTGGCCTGCTCAGGATCGTATGCTGCGGCCTGTGAGGTTTCGCTCCCCGATCCCGAGAATCCGCTCGGGAACGCGCCCGCGGCAACGGAGCCGCGCCCATTCAGCAGCGTTTCGATGAAGCCTTCGCGGTTGATCCCCAAGCTCAGCGCCTGGCGCACCGCGGCATCCTGCATCACCGGCGAGGCATAGTTCACCTGGCCGAAGAACGTGCGCGAGGTGCTGCAGCTGCTGATGGTGTACGCGCCGGAATCGCCGAACAGCCCATAGCTGGCATACGGCAGGCCGTACGAGGCATCGATCTGCCCCGACTGAAGGGCGGAAGAAAGCGTGTCGCCGTCGGTGATGGAGCGCACCACTACCTTGTCCATCTTGGGCTCGCCGTCCCAGTAGTGCTCGTTTTTCACCAGCGTTATCTCGGTATCCGAAACCGCGGTGGCAACATAGGGGCCGGTGCCGCTGACGTTGCCATCGGCGGAAACGCCCGCCTGCATGTCGATGATGGCGCCGTACGGGTCGCACAGGTAGTTCACCAGGGCGGGCGTGGGCTCGCTGGTGGCGATGACGATGTAGCCCTCGGAATCGTTTGCTTCCACCGAGACAATTTTGGTATCGGACGGCGCCCTATCGTGCGTTGCCACCAAGTCGTCCAGACATTCCTTCACCGCCGTGGCGCTCATATGCCTGCCGGAAGAGAAGTCCACATCGCTTCGCAGGGTGATCTTGCAATGCGTTTCGTCCAGGAACTCGTAGGAGGTGGCCAGCCAAGGCTCGGGCGTCATGTCGTCGCTGAACTTGAACAGGGTCTCGCCCACCCCGTAGCGCACCGCGCTCCAGCCCGAGTAGTTGGAATGGGGGTTCAGGCCGGCATCGTCCATCTGCACGCCATAGCCCGTTGTGCCGTACACGAACGTCTTCGAGCCGTCGTCGTTGCTGTTTGCGCAGCCGCTCAAGCCCAGCGCCATCGCTAAAAGCCCCGCCAGCATAACCGGCAGAAGGCTTAAACCGTTCCGCTTCATGGTTATCCCCTTCATCGCATCTCCTATCGTTTACTTCCGCCCCTCTACTTCGCTTCCCCACGGCGCCACAGCCGGCTTTGCGCCGCAGAAGACGCCCGTGCGCTTGCCGCACGCTGCTGCGGGTCCAGCCAATCGCGCAAGGAATCGCCCAACAAGTTGAACACAACCACTACCAGGAATATGGCCATGCCCGGGCCGAGCACCGTCCAAGGCGCCGTCTGCAGAAGCGAACGGCTCTCGCTCATCATGGATCCCCATTCCGCCAAAGGCGGCTGGGCACCCAAGCCAAGGAAGGAAAGCCCTGCCAGCTCCATCATCATGGTGCCGATGTCCAGCACTGCCGTTACCAGCACCGGTCCGGCGATATTGGGAAGCACATGCCGAACGATGATCTGCGCGGTAGAGCAACCCGAGATGCGCGCCGCGGCGAAATACGTCCGCTGCCGCTGCGCCAGTGTAAGCCCGCGGGAAATGCGCGCGTACTTCGGCCACGATATGGCGGCAAGGGCTATCACCGCGTTCTGCATGCCACCGCCCAGCGCCGCGGCAACCGCCAGCGCGAACACCAAGCCGGGGAAGGCCAAAAACACATCGGAGGTGCGCATGAGCACCGTATCCAGCTTCCCGCCGCGCATGCCGGCCACCATGCCCACTGCAGTTCCCAGCACGGAAACGATAATGACCAGCGAAAACGTGGAGAGCAACGAAAGCTGCGCGCCCACCAATATCCTCGAGAACAGGTCGCGCCCGTAGCGGTCGGTGCCGGCAAGATGATCTGCGCTGGGGGCAAGAAGCGCCTGCGAAAGGTCCTGGGCGTACGGGTCGTACGGGGCCACCACGCCCGCGAGCGCGGCAACGGCAACCACCAGCGCCGCCAAAAGGGAGCACACTGCGAACCGGGTCCTCATCTTCCCTCACCGCCCAAGCGGATGCGCGGGTCCAGGCGCTGATAGGCCAGGTCGGCCACCAGGTTGACGCCCACGTAGATGACGGCCATCCACACCACATAGGCCTGGATCATCGGGTAGTCGCGCAGGGTGATGGAATCCACGGCGAGCTTGCCCACGCCGTCCCACTGGAAGATGGTTTCCACGATGGCGGTGCCGCCCAAAAGATCGCCCACGGAAAGGGCCAGCAGCGTGATAACCATAACCATGCAGTTGCGCAGCACGCTGCCGAAAAGGATCGTCCGCTCGGGAACGCCGCGGGCACGCGCGCCTTGGACGTAGGGTTTGCCCAGCTCATCGAGCACTGCCGCACGGATCTGGCGCGTGTACTTCGCCGACATGGCTATAACCAACGTCAGCACGGGAAGCACCGCGCCCTGCACGCTCAGCGATTCCACGCCCTGCTTGCCGATAGTAGAAGACACCACCGGGAACCACCCCAGCTGCACCGAGAAGAAGTAGATAAGCACCAGGGCAACGAAGAAGTTCGGCAGCGAATTGCCCACGAACCCCAGAACGCGCACCAGGTAGTCCACCGCACGGTTCTGCTTCACTGCGGAAACGATGCCCAGCGGAACGGACACCAGCACCGTAAGCGCAACGCTGGCCAGCGCCAGCACGATGGTGGCCGGCAGCTTCGAGGCGAATGTGCCGAACACGTCCTTGCCGGAAACGTAGCTTGCTCCCATGTTGCCCGTTACCAGGCCCGCCAGCCACGAGGCGTACTGCTCTATAAACGGGCGATCGAGCCCCAGCTCGTGGCGCTTCGCATCGATGACGTCCTGCGAAACGGCAATGCCCTGGGCGTCCATCGTGGCCGTTACGGCATCGCCTCCCGCGAACCACATCAGCGCGAACGAAAGCAAGGTGATTCCCAGCAGGATGGGTATCAGCTGTAGCAAGCGTTTGGCGATGTAGCCTCTCACCGGGTATCGGGCCTTTCCTTTCGGCTCGCGGTTGGCGTTTGGGCAGTCGCCGAACATCCCGCATTGCTGCCGTCGTTTTCGATGGTGTTACGATATCATACATCGTAATACCTCGGCACGAATCCGACGAAAGGCTAGGAACCCCCGGTGGCCACTTCCCCAACCTCCAACAAGGATATCCATGCGTACAGGCATTCCAACCAAACCTACTGGACCAACCGTTCGCACAGCTATTCCCAGCAGCACAGGGGCGAGCTGAGCGGCAGCCAACACGCGGCCTGGGCGAAGGAGCTGGATGCCGAGCTGCAGAAGGCCTTCGGCGGCAAGCAGCGCAACGAGGTGAAGGTGCTGGACATCGGCTGCGGGCCGGGGTTCTTCTCCATCATCCTGGCCGAGCTGGGCTACCAGGTTACCGCGGTGGACTACACCGAGTCGATGCTGGAGCAGGCGAAGGCGAACGCCGCCGCCCTTGGCCAGAGCGCGCAGTTCATGCAGATGGATGCCGAGAACCTGGAGTTCGAGAGCGAGTCGTTCGATGCGGTGGTTTCGCGCAACCTTACCTGGAACCTCCCCAACCCGGAAGGCGCCTACACGGAATGGACACGCGTGCTGCGCCATGACGGGCTGCTGCTGAACTACGACGCGAACTGGTACGCCTACCTTTTCGACGACGACATGCGCAAGGGCTACGAGTCCGACCGCGCCAACACCGCCAAGGCGGGCTGCAACGACCGCTACCTGCACACCAACATCGACGCGATGGAGCGCCTTGCCAGCAAGGTGCCGGCTTCCTCCCTGGCGCGCCCGGCGTGGGACCAGCGCGTGCTGGGCGAGCGCGGCCTTACCGTGGCGGTTGACCATCGGGTAAGCGATCGCGTATGGTCTGCCGAAGAGCTTGTGAACCAAGCGTCTACCCCGCTTTTCGGCATCAGGGCCCGAAAGCATGCAGGAAAAGGAGCCCCGCAATAGAAGCAACCATTTGCGCGTACGTGGTCTGGTTCGCCGCATTCAGCTTCGCCGGCTGGCTGTTCGAGAGCATCTGGGCCGTGTTCACGCAGCATCATTGGGAAAGCCGCGGCTTCCTGTACGGCCCCATCTGCCCCATCTACGGCGTGGGGGCTGTTGGCGCGCTGATCATCTTCAAACTGCTGTTCTTCCAGTTCGGCACCATGCCCTTGTGGGAGGTATTCCTTATCTGCATGGTGGGTAGCGCCATCATGGAATACAGCATTTCCTGGGGAATGGAAAAGGCGTTCGGCACGGTTTGGTGGGACTACAGCAACATGCCGCTAAACGTGAACGGGCGCATCTGCCTGCCGGCTTCGCTGCTGTTCGGCCTTGCGGGCCTTGTAGTGGTGTTCCTGCTTATGCCCCTTATCTCGTACGTGAATGCCCATGTGCCAGGCTTCGTGTTCGAGCTTTTGGCCATAGCCATCACCATCGCCATCACCATCGATGCAACGCTCACCGTTACCGACATCACCAACCTGCTGCAAACGCTCAACCGCCTGGACAGCCAGATGAACGACCGCATGGAGGGCATCGTTTCCAGCATGCGCGAGACGCGCGAAGGGCTTTCGTCCAACCTCTCCGACAGCCGCCAGGCGGCCATGGCGCAACTGCGCGAGACGCGCGAGGGGCTTTCCTCCAACTTCTCTGACAGCAGGCAGGCCGCCATGGCCCAGCTGCGCGAAACCGCGATGAACCTGAGTGGCCACCAGCAGGCAATGCTGAAGAACATGCGCCGCTTCGCCTCGGATAAGACGGCACGCACGGTTGAGCTGGTGCGCGAGGCACGCAGCTCCCTGAACGAGCGCAGGGGGAAGAGGAAATGATGGCGCACAATTCCCCCGCCGCACCCAAGGACGAGGCGATGGTGGTTCGCAACGCTGTTTCGGAGCTGTGCGCGGGAGGCCAGCTGGAGCTAATGGGGCAGTTCGTGCAGCACGGCAGCGTTTCCACCCTGGCGCATGTGGTGCGCGTGGCGCAGACCAGCCTGAAGATGGCGCGTGCGCTGAAGCTGAAGGTGAGCGAGCAGGAACTGGTGCGCGGTGCGCTGCTGCATGACTACTACCTGTACGACTGGCACACCACCAGCAACAAAGGCCATGCCGTGAACCATCCGCTCATCGCAGCCAAGAACGCCGAGCGCGATTACGGGCTTACGCCGAAGGAGCGCAACATCATCGAAGCCCACATGTGGCCCCTGCCGCCCAACCGCGTTCCCGCCAGCAAAGAAGCCTGGCTGGTGTGCGCCGCCGATAAATGGTGTTCGCTCGCAGAGACGCTGTTCAAGCGTTAGCAGGTTCGGCCGACCAGCTCGCCCGTCCGCGCCGGTCGGCGCCTGCGCACCTCGGCGCCCCCTGCGCTCATTTCGGCTTCCGAGCAAACGCGAAGGGGCGGCGCGGAGAAACAGCTTGACGCATGGTTCGCCTCATCCCTACATCGTTGATCAAGTACCGGGGGCGCCGCCTTTGAAGGCGTTTGCTCGGAAGCCGCGCTCCGGAAGGGCTTCTCGCCGCGCAGCCGCCGCCCGCCGCTACCGAACCCGCCAGCGTGCTAAAGGGGTCTGTCCCTGCTGACACGCGGGAACCGCGGCATCGCCCCGCCCTCCGTCACTGCTTTATTGGAACCGCGGCGCCAACCAAAACATGGGCTACCCCATCGCTAAAGTGATCCGCCCTAAAGACCCTTACGTCCTTGTTTTTGTCAGAATTGGCGAAAATCAGGCGATGCTTTCCTATCCCACATAAGACAGCGCGAAATCAGCGTCTCCTTACGTCTTGCAAT
>CAVHGQ010000098.1:0-6258 GCA_963635335.1 Candidatus Melainabacteria bacterium
CGTACTTCACCGCGCTCCAGCGCACCGTGAAGTTCGCCGTGGTGAGGTTCGTCTTGTCGATCACCTCGTCGTCGATCTTGATGACGCTGGAAGATTCGCGCGCCTTGGAAAGGATCTCCTCATCGGTGGGCATGCGCTCGAAGGTGACGCCGTCCTGCGTGTAGTTGGTCCAGCTGGCAGGAGGCTTGATACCCGTGCCGCCATTGGTGGTTGCGGCGCGGATGCGCGCGTCCACGTCGTAGGCCGAGCTGGCATCCGCTGGCGCAAGCAGGGTGAAGCTGCCGGAGCCGAAAGTGTCGGTGCCCGATACGCGGGTAGAATAGATGGACTCGGTGTAGTTCTCGGCGCCTTGCGAAGTAGAGGTGCCGTCGATGTCCAAGATCTCGCAGTTCAGGTTCAGGTAAAAGTTCGCGCTGCGGATGTGCGGGCTGGAAGTGTTGGTGTCGTTGGCCGACCACACCGACTTGATGCTCACGCTGCCCGTCTTGGAGGCAAGCTCCTTCAGCTCCGCCGTGGAAATGGTGTCGCCCGCCGCGTACACCGTGCTCTGACCCACGATCTGCCAACCCACGAAAGAGTAGATGAACTTGCGCGTGGTCTTCTGCGTCCAGTACACCGTGGCGATATCGGTATCGGGCGAAGGGAAGGTGCAGGTATCGGCTTGAGAGGCGTCGACGTTCACGGTCAGGCTCGATAGCCCGTCGGCGATAGTGGCGTTCTCGGATTCGATGATCACCTGGTCGGAGGCTTGGATGTTGCCCAGGGTGACCCTGTCGGAGTTGGCCAGGGATGCCGTGTACACCAGGTCGAACTTGTTCGGGTTGTAGTCGATGGCCTTGAACGTGACGGCGCCGGAAACGCCCGCGAGCGT
The DNA here is from genome assembly GCA_963635335.1 of Candidatus Melainabacteria bacterium. GTDB lineage: Bacteria > Actinomycetota > Coriobacteriia > Coriobacteriales > Eggerthellaceae > Anaerotardibacter. Next base: position 872 of record CAVHGQ010000098.1, read on the forward strand.
ATAGGTAAGGGTGCCGTCGTTGTTGTCCACCACGTCGGAGACCTCCACCGCATCGCCGTCGGCGTCCACAACGCTCCACTTAACGGTTTCCGCAGTGGGCTTCTTCACGGTAAAAGATGCCTTGGATTGGCCGGCCGAGGTCATAACGTAGCCCGTGGGGCGCTCTTCGCCCGCACCGTAGATGCGGTTGCCGCTGTCGCTCACCGATACCGGATAGAAGCTGTTGTCAGCGATGAGCTGGGCGTTCGTGGTGTAGCGAGAGGTCTCGCAGAAGAACGACTGCGGCGTGGTGAAGGAGCCGTCGTTGCGGTTGGCCGGCAGGTAGTACAGGTCCAGGGACTTGTTGTCTGCGCCCTCATGGATCCACTGGCGGCCCTTGGTGAAAACGTACCAAGATTTGGCATCGCTGTTGGCAACCAGCTGCGGCGAAACGTCGGCGTAGATCTGGCTGGCGCCGGAGTCGCAATAGCCGAAGACGAAGTTGCCCCAGTCCACGTTGCCGCTGGTGTAGTCCTTGTCGGCGCGGTTGAGCTCGCTTACCGAAAAGCCGAACTTTGCAAGCGGTGCCTCGAGCACGGAAGCGGGAACGATCTCGCGCGTGCCGCCAGCGCGGTAGGCCTGCTTGGTCACAACGATGGGCTCGAAGCCATCGTCACTGGTGGAGCTATAGACGTTGCCGTCCTTGCCCACGTACTTCCATTCGCCGCTGATAGCCACGCGAAGGTACAGGGAAACCGGGTCGGTATCTTCGCCGTAGGAATCGGAGCTGGAAGAAACGGTTGTGTTGGCCAGAACGGAAGCATCGGTAAGCGCCAGCAGGTTCGACTCCGAAGGATCGTTGGCGCTCAAGGAGTTGGCTTCGTCTTCTTCGGCCTGGCCTTCCGCTTGACCGCTGACGCCCGTGCCTTCCGAAGAGCCAGAGCTTGCGCCCGCCTCAGCTACGGTCTGCGAGGCTTCCCCGGAAGCATCTTCAACGTTGGAGGTTCCCGTTTCCGTCGAAGCTGTGGTGGGCGAACCATCAGCCGGCGTTTCACCAGAATCGGAACCAGAATCAGTGGAGCCGTCGGTCGCCTGAACAGGGACGTTGCTATCGGCATAGCTTTCGGTGAGGGAGCAGCTATCGGCTGCAAAGCAAAGGCCAAAAAAGCATAGTGTTAGCGCAAGAAGAACGGCGGCCACGTTTTTACGTGGGCGAGTATGCGCCAAACCTTTCCCAGCCATGTTCAGTGGGTGCTCGCGGCACCCCTCCCCCTTCAGAAACAGAGCATGAGGATATTCCGCTCGCAGAAAAGGGCTCAAACGGTGCGAGAAGCAGTGCCAGTCGCCGCAGGGCCTTCACCGGTTGGACGCTGACCAGTTCGTTCAATAATTGTTTGAGAACGAAAAAGTCACCGCTCAACGCAGAGAAATCTGCTAAGCAACTGCTACTTTACAACACAAATGATTATCAGCGTGCTAAATAAAGCCAGGAACGGCTGGAAGTAGCGCTTGTACGGCCAGCGGTTTTGGAGGGAGAGCCAGTGGAAGAGGCAGCCGAGGCACTAAGCCCCTGCCTTCGTCTCAGTCTTCGTCCTCGTCGTAGTCCTCGTCATCATCGTAGACGCTGGCACGGGTGTTGGAGCTGACGCTAGAGCTTCCGCTGCTGCTGCGGGAGCTTGTGCTGGCGCTCGCACTGTCCGTGGACTTCTGGGTTGAAGGGGTGTCGGTCACCTGCAAGGCAACCGCATCATTTGACGAGGAAGAAGAAGTGCGCGTGCCCGCGTTCACCATGGAAAAGAATGCGAGCATAGAGGCAAGAACCGCCACCAGCAGCAATGCCGCGATGGTCAAAAGAAATCGGAAATTGGCGCGTTCTTCTCGCATAGGAAACGTCTTTCTGGTTGGTTTAAAGTTCGTTTTCGACGTAGCTACACTCTACCAGAATGAAGTGAAGCCACGGCTACTCAATGGGAGGTTGATGGACGCCCGCAGCACGCGGAACTGCGCGGTGTTCAAGGGGGCCGACCCCTGATGCGGAGCCTAAGCGAAACAATGGCGAAGCCGGGCGCTCAAGCAGCCCCGAGGCTCAACGCACCGCCATCGCGGCGGGCATCGCGAAGGCAAGCTGAAGCCGCACCTCAACCGTGAATATGCCAAGCTGGTTACACCCCCGAACGCCGGGCATTCGTTCGGCTAAACTGCAAAGGTAAACCCATTACAGAATCGAGTTCGCCATGCCCATATCCAAAGAAGAACGCAAAGCAGAAGCAGCCAAGCACCTTTCCTTCGTGAAGGGGCTGTTCCCTGCGGAAACCGAGGCAACGGTAGCTTCCGTGAAGGTATACGAAGACGGCGAAGGCCGCGAGCTGGCCTTGCCCGAAGCCGCGGCCGAAGAAACCACCACATCGGTGACCACCGCCTTTTCCGTTTCGGCGCTGTACCAGACGCACGGCAAAACGCTGTTGGTAGACCCGGCGTCGTTCACGCGCCCTGGCGGCAACTACGAGGAAGGCTCGTTCGGGCCGGAGCAGATCATCTGCTCCGAGAGCAACCTGTACCCCGTGCTTCAGGGCATCAGCGGCGAGTACCATCGCAAGAACCGCGGCTTCGCCCGCGGCCAGCTGTTCACCGACCGCGCCGCCTATCTTACTGATGTGGTGTTCAGCCGCGAAGGCCAGATCCGCACTGCGGACGTGCTGGTCATTCCCGAGCCGAACCGCCAGCATGCGCTGGAGAACCACCGTTCCGAGCGCGAATGCGACACCTGCCTGGCCGCGCGTATCGAGACGCTGCTGCGTATAGCCGCGGCCAACCAGGTGGACAACCTTATCGTGGGCGCATTCGGCTGCGGCCGCCAAGGTTTCCCCGCCGCGCAGGTGATCGAGCTGTTCCAGAACTGGATTGCCGCCCATGAAGGATCCGTCCCGAACATCGTCTTCGCGGTTCCGCGCTTCCAGTTCGACGAGTTCGACAAGGCCTTCGGCACCCCCGAGCCGCCCGTGGAAGCCGCAGCTCCCACCGAAGAGCCCGAGGAAGACGAGAACACCTTCGACCCCAACGACCTGCCCGAAGGCGTAACGCTCCGCTAAACCAACCCCAACGGACAACGGCCCCTGCAGCTCAAACGCTGCAGGGGCCGTTTGCGTTTAGAGGTAAGCGGCCGAGCCAACTACGCCGTGATATCGGCAAGACTAATAGGTATAGCCGCCTTCAGCGAATCCAGGCTGGTCTCTATCTGGCAGCCGATACGCCCGCCCGAGAAGATGATCTTGTCGTACAGAAGCGCGGACTCGTCGATGGTGGTTACGAACAGCTTCTTCATTCCCAGCGGCGAGCACCCGCCGTGAACATAGCCGGTAAGTCCCAGCAGCTCCTTCGACTTCACCATGTGGACGGACTTTTCCCCGACGGCATTCGCGGCCTTCTTCAGGTCCAACTCCAGCGCAACGGGAACCATGAACACGAAATGATCGCCGCTCTTCCCCACGGTGACCAGCGTTTTGAACACGTGGTCGGGGTCTTCGCCCAGCGTGCGCGCAACCTCTACGCCCGATACGGCTTGCGGGCAGTCGAACCAATGCGCCTCGTAGGGCTGCTTGGCGCGCTCAAGCTCGCGCATGGCGTTCGTCTTCTTATCGGCCTGCTTCGCCATAGCCAACCACCTAGCCTTCGGAACCGCCCGTTGCGGCATCGTCGGCAAGAGATCCGGCGATTTCCCCGATCTCGCCCACCGGCTCGGTATCCGACGAAGAGCCAGCACTGGCCTGGGGCGCGCTGCTGCCCACCTCGGCCGAAACGGTCATGTTGTGGAAGCGTTCCTGCAGCCATTCGTCGGGGAACAGCTGATCAAGCGCCACATCGATCTGCGTCCTGGGCGGAACCCCCTGGGTGCGCTCCCCTTCGCGATGCAAGGCCAGCACGGTAACCACCGAATTCACCACCATGAACACGGCAAGCGCCATGCTCAGAACTTTGAAAAAGCCGCCCTCGATCTTGGCGCGGAACTTCAGCTGCACGTTCTTGATGATGGGAAGGATAAGGCGCACCCAGAACAGGCCAAGGGTGCCCCACATCACGCCGAAGAAGAAGTTGGTGCGCCCGTTGATGGATCCGAACGTGCCGGTGTAGTCCCAGGCAATGGCGTGCCAGAAGGTTTCCATCATCCAGCTGGCGCTGTACTCGAGCGTGGCGCCCACCACCATGGCGATAAGGAATATCACCAGGTCATGCGTGTAGTAGAAGCGGTTCAGGAACAGCGTGAGGGCTACCGCGCCCACGCCGTAGATGGGACTGAACGGCCCCCACACCAGGCCGGCGCGGCTCTCGTAGCCGCCGTACACCACCACATGGAACAAATCTTCCAAAACCAACCCCAGCACCGAGGCAACCATGAATATCCAGAACAGCAGAAGTAGGTTCAGGTTCAAATAGGCGGGCGCCATCTGGGCGCGGAACGAATTGATGAAATTCGAGTTCACCACACGGTCGGCCAAACCGCGCACGCCCGTCGGACGGGGCGCGGGCTCGGCTTGCTGGGCGGGCTGGCGTACCAGCTGGGTATCTTCGTTTCTGCCTTCATTCATACTGAAGAACTATACAAGGTGAACACGCTCACGTCACATGGCCGCCGCCCTCAATGGAAGGTAGACAATAAAAGCCCACGTGCGAACGCCCAGCTCCGCACAATTGCGATAACATAGCCACATCTGTACATAATTGCCGATTGAATCGGTTCGACGAAAGGATGGCGCCCATGCGTCTGCTCGAAGAGCGAATCCAAAGGGACGGCGTGGTAAAAAGCGCCGATGTGCTGAAAGTAGACTCCTTCCTGAACCACCAGATGGATATTGCCCTTTTCGAGCAGATGGCCGAAGAATGGAAGCGTTGCTTCGCGGGCAAGCCCATCAACAAGATCCTCACCATCGAGGCTTCGGGCATCGGCATCGCCGCCATCGTGGCCCGCGTGTTCGGCGTGCCGGTCGTGTTCGCGAAGAAGGCGCAGAGCATCAACCTGGACGGCACCGTGTACGCCACGCGCGTGCAGTCGTTCACGCACGGCAAGGTGTTCGACGTCATCGTTTCCAAGAAGTTCGTGGGTCCGGAAGACCATCTGCTGCTCATCGACGACTTCATGGCCAACGGCTGCGCCATGAACGGCCTTATCGAGGTCTGCGAAGATGCCGGCGCCACCATCGAGGGCATCGGCATTGCGGTTGAGAAGGGCTTCCAGGAAGGCGGCGCGAAGCTGCGCAAGCGCGGCTACCACCTAGAGTCGCTGGCTATCGTGGACGCCATGGACCCCGAAACGGGAGAGATCACGTTCCGATGAAGAAAGCCTCCTCCCCCTCCGACGCCGAGGTTCAGAAGAACCTGCAGCAGTTCAACGGTTCCATCTCCATCGCCCGCGC
>CAVHGQ010000099.1:0-6098 GCA_963635335.1 Candidatus Melainabacteria bacterium
GTTCCTGTCGTTGATTTCCCAATCTGAACAGGATACCGCACTGCCCGCCGATGCGAGGTGCGCGATGGCGCCCTTGGGGCTGGCTGGGTGCAGCGGGGCTCGCGCGTCGACGAAGGTTCAGGAGCCGTGGCGGATGGGCTGAGCCTGCCCCAGGACGCAGAACGGCCCGCGACGGGGAATCGTCGCGGGCCGTTGTTTGCTGGGAGCTGTCGGGCGCCCCAAGCGCTGCCGCTGGCTAAACGCTAGTTCTTGCGGCGGCGCAGGGCGGATGCGCCGGCTGCCGCTGCGGCGATTGCCGCGATGGCTGCGCCGGCTGCCGCGGATGCCGGGACGGCGTCGCCGGTCTTGGCGGAGGTGGACTTGGCGTCGGTTGCAGCGTTGCCGTTGCTGCCGTTGTCGCCGCCCTTGCCCTCAGGGTTCACGACAGGGGTGCCGCCGTCTTCTTCTCCCCCGCCCTGGGCAGGCGCGGCGATCTTGATGGTGGTGGCCACGTCCAGGCTGATGCCGCTCGTGTCTACCTGCTCCTCGGAGGCGATGCGCACCGTGCCCTTCACGGCGATCTCCTGTGCCGTAGTGGCATTGGGATCGAAACCCTCGGGGATGTCCCAGGCTATCTCGCCGTCCACGGTCTTGCCGTTCTGCAGCGTCACGTCGACGGTCTTGGGAAGCGGCCAGCAGAGCGTGTCGGCGTGCGCCGCCTGCTCGGCGGCGTAGCCCTTTGCCTGCTCGAAGGTGAGCTCAACGTCGCCGGGCTGCGCGATGCTCGTCGCCTTCACCGCATCGGTCGCCGGGAAGGCAAGGGCCAGGCAGAGCTTGTCCCCTGCCACCACGAAGCCGGCCGAGGTGGCCTCCACCCCGTTGCAGGTGACCTTCGCGCCGCGCTTCAGCACGTCCTCGGCGGCCGTGATGCCGCCGGCGGCGTCGTACAGCTCGACGAGGGCGGTGTAGGCGGTGGAGTAGCCGGCCGTGCCGTCCTCCGGCTCGGGCGACCAGGTCACCTTGAAGCCGTCGACGCCGGCCTCCTTGCGGAAGTCCACCTCGGAGCCGTCCGAGCAGGTGCCCTTCACCTCGGTGGCCTTGGTGGCCAGCTTCTTGCCCGCAACAGGCGCGTCGAGGGAGACCTCGAGCCCGGTGACGACCGGGGTGTAGTAGGCCTCCAGGGCGTCGATCTTGTTCAGGTCGGAGGCGGGGATGCGGATCACGCCGTCCACGTCGTCCTGCTCCCAGCCGGGCTGCGGGTCCTGCCAGTCGCAGAAGTTCCAGTTGGGGACGTGGGGCGCCGTGACGGCCACCATGTCGTCCTCCTTCTCGTAGGTGTAGGTGAGCTCCTCCTGGTGGAGCACGCCCTCCTCGGAGACGGGCTGGCCGTCCGAGCCGCCCTCGGCGGCGACGGAGAGCAGCGAGGCGGCAGAGCCGCCGTCCGCCAGCCCCTTGCCCTTGCACTTGACGGTGACCCTCCTCGTGGTCGTCTTGGACGAATCGCCGGCGGCCTTGAGGCCGGTGGCCTCGACGGTGAGGGTGCCGGTGGACGCGTCCACCTCGGCAGAGGAGACCTTGGCGCCGCCCACGGTCACGGACACGTCCTTGGCGCCCATGGAGGCGTTGAAGAAGCACCCGCGCGCGGACGACTGCGGCACGGTGAACACGGCGGCGTACTCGGCGCCCGCCTCGGCCTTGCCCGTGACCGCGGCCTTCTTGCCGTCGGTCACCTTGTACCAGGTTATCCTGGCGGGCACGCCGTTGGCGCCGGAGTCCTTGCCGTCGGCCCTGTCGAGCACGGCGGTGGCGGGCAGGTCCTCGCCGGCCGCGGGCGCCTTGAAGCCGCCGATCGCGGCGCTGTCCACGATGTCCGCGTAGACCACGCCGAGGTCGACGTCGTTCTGCGGCATCTTGAAGGACAGGGCGGAGGCGTACTTGGTGGAGTCGTTGATGTAGTCGTCGACGGGCCTCAGGCCCTCGGAGTTGCTGCTCCAGAACCAGAAGGCCTTGCCCTCCAGGGCCGCCGGGGCGCTCACCGTGACGGACGTGCCGTTGCGGTAGGCGCCCGCGTCCTGCCCGGCCGCCTTCACCGAGAACTCCTTGGTGGTGTGGCGCTGCCAGGCGTCGCCGCCGTCGTCGGTGCCGTAGCTGACGTAGTAGCCGTCCATGTCGATGAACAGGCAGTCCTTGGTGTCGCACTTGAAGCCGGAGGCGACGCGGCGGTCCTCCTCGATGCCGGTGCGGATGCCCACGCTGGAGCCGCTGTCGAGCTCGCCGGTGATGTAGGCCTTGGCGCCGCCGCCGGAGAGCGTGCTCAGGAACACGTCGTCGGCGTTGCCGGTGCCCTTGCCGCGCGTGTTGCCCTTCACCACGCACTTGCCCTCCATGTTGACGTCGTAGTGGCAGCTCACGAAGATGCCGCCGCCCTCCTGGTTCTGGCCGATGCCGTTGCAGTAGTTGTCGCGGATGGTGCAGTCCTCGATGGAGTTGTTCTCGCCGTTGACGTAGATGGCGCCGCCGTCGTAGTCGGAGTGGTTGCCCGTGAAGGTGCAGTTCCTCACGGCGGTCCAGCGCTGGTCGAGCTCGATGGCGCCGCCGTCGTAGCGCGAGAAGTTGTCCTTGAAGGTGATGCCGTCGATGGTGCTCTTGTTGTCACCGGACGCCTTGTCGACGTGGACGCCGCCGCCGGATTTGCTGGCGTCCGTGCCGCCCTCATACGATTCCCAGGCGGTGTTCCCGGAAACCGCGCCCGTCATGTCCTTCGACTGGAGCGTGCAGTAGGTGCCGTTGAAGTAAACGCCGCCACCGGCACCGGCGAAGTTATTGCTTATCGTGGAGCCCTTTTCCAGATAAATGTCCACTTTTTCCTCGGCGAAGACGCCGCCACCGGCTTCCGTTTGGGCATAGTTGTTGTCGATATGGGAGGCAGTCATGGTAAGGACCGATTCAGAGCCCAAATGGACGCCTGCACCCCTGCTCGGAACGCCAAGACCAGGCGTGCGGTTATAGCACACCTGGGCATTGTTCATGGTCAGATAGCATTTCGAGTTTGCGTTGATGCCGCGTTCGGGGCAGCCGGCAACTGCCACATTATCAAGCTCGAGCTCGGCGTTATCCTCCATATGTATACCGCAGGGAACGTCGTCCTTCTCGTTCTCCCTCTCGTTTGTGACAAGGCCGCCCGTCGAGATGTCCATATCTTGCCACTGCCATCCCGTGTCCTTCTGGGCATACCCCCTGTAGGTGAATTTCACGGGCTCTTCCGGCCCCTTGAGCGTAAGGGACGCGTTCTCGTTCAGGTAGATCGTGGCATCCTTGTTCGAGCTGGTGATCTTCCAGCCGTTCATATTGATGGTGACATCCCCGCCGTCTTTGATGTTGAGGCTGGCCGATTCCAGATCCCAGTCGGCGTCCATGATGATGGCGGCGCAGTTGTACATGGCCTTCTCAACTTCGTCGATATTCTGATAGTAAGTCGTCACGCCGTCTGGACCTTCAGAGTGGGCAATGCATTCACCCGCCAAGGCCGTTGCCGGATGCGCTAAAACGCACAGCGTAGCCGCGAGCGCGAAGGCGCAGAACGCGGCCAGAAGGCCTGGCACGCTGTGCCGAACCGCTTTCTTCTCCATAAAAGAACTCCCATCTAACGTTCATTGCATAAAGACAGGATAGCGCACCGCCCCGCCGCGCGTGTTAACGGAAGGTTGAGGATGGAAGCCGGTTGAGCGCACCAGGGAATACGATCGGATCTTGTTGCCCTCAACGATTCTGTATTAAATATTCTTAATATTCTCCGATTTGCTAGAATATTAAGTAAATTGAACCGCATAGGAAGGGTTGGCGGCGATGTGGACCAACGTGTACTCCCGCGAGGGGCTGGGCGAGTTCCTTCAGGAAGCCCGCAAGGAAAAGGGCATAACCCAGAAGCAGATGGCAGATGCCCTGGGCTTTTCCTCGGTAACGCTCTCTGCGCTGGAAACGGGGAAGAACGTTTCCAGCGCCAAGGTTGAGCGCTACCTGCAGATGCTCGGCTACCGCATCGTCGTCCTTCCGAAATCGGCCGATTGCCGGGTGAAGGAATGAGGGCGTAGGTCGAACACCCCAAGACGCAGAACGGCCCGCGACGGGGAATCGTCGCGGGCCGTTGGTTTGCTGGGAGCAGCCGGCATCCCAGGCGCTGCCGCTGGCTAAACGCTAGTTCTTGCGGCGACGCAGGGCCACGATGGCCACGACTGCGGCAGCAACCGCGACCACTACCACTGCCGCCACAGCGAACACCGGGATGGCGTCGCTGGTCTTGGCGGAAGTGGACTTGGCATCGGCTGCGGCGTTGTCGTTGCTGCCGTTGTCACCGCCCTCGTTCTCGGGGTTCACGACAGGGGTGTCGTCGTCATCTTCTCCCCCACCCTGCGAGGGCGCAGCGATCTTGATGGTGGTGGCCACATTGAGCGAGACGCCGCTGGCGTCCACCTCGTCAGGATAGGCGATGCGCACCGCGCCCTTCACGGTTATCTCCTGCGCCGTGGTGGCATTGGGGTCGAAGCCCTCGGGGGTCTCCCAGGTCACATCGCCGTCGGCGGTCTCGCCGCTCTGCAACGTCACAGCAACGGTGCTGGGCAGCAGCCAGCACAGCGTATCGGGGTGCGACGCCTGCTCGGCAGCATAGGCCTTTGCCTGCTCGAAGGTAAGCTCCACGTCGTCAGGCTGCGATACGCTCGTGGCCTTCACGTCGGCGGTCGGCGGGAAGCTCACGCACAGGTAGAGGGCGTTGCCGATAACGGTGAAGCCTGCCGAAGTGGCCTTGGCCCCGCCGGAAGCGGTGATCGCGGCGTTGGAACCGATTACCTTCTCTACCTCTTCCAACTCAGCAGCATCATCACCTTCCATGACCTTGATCATGGCGGTATAGGCCGTGGAGTAGTCGGCTTTGCCATCCGTGCCCTCGGGCGACCAAGAAACAGTCAGTTTGCCGTTTCCAAAGATATCGGCGAGGTCGTACTCGCTTCCGTCGAAGCACTTGACCTTGAGCTCCGAAACGCTCTTTGCCAAATCATCGCCCGCGACCTTGGGCCCGGCGGCGGCGAAATTCGCCTCGGTGACTACCGGGGTGTACACGGCGGTAAGGGTCTTGTCGACATTCGGCAGCTCGGAGACGGGAATCTCGATGACGCTCGCGCCATCGTCGATTACCGACTCGGGAGCGTTTTCCCAGTTGCAGAAGTTGTAGCCCTCTTTAAAGGGAGCGGTGAAGGTGATATTTTCGTCACCCTCGTTGTAGGTGTAGGCAACCTTTACCGTGCCGAGCGAGCTGGAGCTGTTGGCTTGGCCGCTGTCATTGAGCGTAAGAGCCGTCGTGGCCCCTTTGTCCGTCTCCAGCGGGTTCTGCTTCTCAAGCTTTACAGTGGTCTCGCCCTTCGTGGGCTCAGCGCCACTCGTGGCCTTCAGCTCGATCTCGACAACAAGGGTTCCGGTTGCGGCATCCACCTTGGCCGAGGTGACCGTGCCGTTCTTCACGGTTATATCCCCTGCGCCGATGCCCGAATCGAAGAAGCGCCCGTCCTTGATCGACTGCGGCACGGAAACAACGGCCACATAGGTAGACCCCGGCCATGCCCTGCCGGAAGACGCGATCCTTTCCCCATCCACAACCTCATACCAGTTGATCGTTGCGGATGCGGCGCCGGCAGCGCCGCTGCTCTTGCCGTCCGCTCGCGAGATGCTGGTAGTCGCGGGCAGGACGCTGCCGCCCGCCAGCGCCTTGATGTCGATGGACGCCTTGGTAACCGTGTCAGCGTAAACGGCCGAAAGATCGACGTCGTTTCGGGCCATCGTGAAGTTCAGAACAGATGAGTACTTGGTTGAATCGTTGATGTACTCCGTGGCGTCATCGAACCCCTTGGTGGCGCTGGCATCCCAATACCAGAAGGTCTTGCCCGCCCCTGCGCTAGGCGCGTTCACCGTGGCGGAAGAGCCGGCTTTGCTCTTCGCAGTATTGACGCCGTTCACCTGAACCGCGTACTCGGCCGTGCCGTTACGCTGCCAAGCGTCGCCGCCCTCGTCGGTGCCGTAGCTGATGTAGTAGCGGTACATATCCGAGAACAGGCAATTCTTCGATGACG
>CAVHGQ010000100.1:0-1715 GCA_963635335.1 Candidatus Melainabacteria bacterium
TCCACCATGGCTGCCGGGTCGTGGCGGCAGCCGTTGAAATCGCCGCGCCACTCGTAGCACTCCACGCCGGCCGCCTTCCCTTCCTCGATGATGCCCAGGCACTCCGCCGCATCATCGCCCATGATGGAAATGATGGTCTTCGGCGCCCCCTCGCCGATTGCCATTCCCTTGATGTTGATCGATCCCATCTTTGCTCCTTCCTCGTTGCCCAGCTAAACGGCAGCTAGGCATCCAATTCCCCGATTCGCTTATCAACTTTGGCTAGCAAGGCATCCATCGAGGCCATGCGCTCTTCGTTTTCCGCGTTGAGCTGGGCTATCTTCTCCGAAAGCCCAGCCATGCGCTCTTGAAGCTCACGCTTCTTGAACAGCTTCAGCACGTTCATGGCCTGCAGCTTTGCCTGCACCTGGGCCAACTCGTCTTCGTAGCCCTTGACGCCGGAAAGGCCGATGATGCTGGCTTTGGCATCCTGGAGCGCCAACTTGTCGGCGTGCAAACGCTCAAGCTCAGCCTCGGCAGAAAGCATGCCGGGCTTCCCCAAATGGGCAGCAACCCGTTCCTGAACGGCGCCAAGATCGTGTTCCTTGCGGGCGCGTTCTACATCCACCCGGGCCTGCAGCTCGCGCTTGAAGGTTTCGCCGTAGGGTTCCTTCTTGTTGAACGTGGCGTATGCGGTGTACACCAACCGGTCGTTCGGCATAACCGCCAGCCGCGAGCGCTGGCAGATATTGCCCACCAGGGTCACCTCGCCCTCTATCACTGCCGGCGGAAGCTCCGGAAAACCCTTCAGCAGGCGAAGCCAGTCCATCATGAATGCATGAAGCTTCTTCGCACCCATATAGGAGGGCATCATCATGATGGCCTCCAGCTCTTCGGAGATCTGCTTCTTGCGCTCGGTGTACTCGGCTGCAGCTTCTTCGGATCGCTGGCCTTCAGGCGTGAGTTTCACGGCCTTCTTCGAGGCATCCAGCACGAAGCCCACATCAAGCTCGGCCTGACGCGAGTCCCATCCGCCATAGCGAGCAAGCAGCTGCCAAGCAGCAGCGTTTTCGGGCTCAAGCTCAATGGCGGCCTGGCAGGCGCTCGCAGCTTCCTCGAACGAACCTTCTTCAACAAGGGCGCGCGCCTTAACCAACAGGTTATGCGCGCTTGCCCCTTCTTGGGCGTCACTGTTTTCCATGGCTGCTCCCATTCCCCATAAAGCCAGATGGCAGGCCGCTGCCGCGCTTGACATTGCGCCAGACGGCTTTCTTCCTGTTTCTTATTATGAAGCTCAATGAACGAGCCCCTTCCACAAAGCCTATAATCGAACGCATGAAACTCCAGCAGTTGAAAGAGTTCTGCGTCATCGCGCAATGCGAAAACCTCACCAAGGCGGCAAAGGTACTGCACACTTCGCAACCCAGCCTAAGCCGCAACCTGCGCATGCTCGAAGAGGAGCTAAATGCCGAGCTGTTCACGCGCACCGGCCGCAACATCGTGCTGAACGATGCTGGCCGCTTCGCCCTGGATCGCATCGCCCCGGCGCTTATCAACCTCGATGGCGTGAAGCGCGACATAGACAAGTTCGTCTACGATGGCTCGCGCTCGGTGGACGTGTTCGCGCCCGAGCCCATCCCGGGGCTTGAAGAGGTTATCGCGGAGTTCTGCCAACGCTACCCCGACATCAAGCTGCGCGTAAGCTCGCAGAAGATCGACCGCTTCAAGAACACCCG
>CAVHGQ010000100.1:2202-5907 GCA_963635335.1 Candidatus Melainabacteria bacterium
CCAAGCAGCCAAGGCTAACCCCGCTAGCTGAACCAACCTTCCGCCCTGCAGAAGTCGCACTCCGAAAAGCCGATGCCAAGCCAGCGGGCTGCGCTGGCTCAAGCACTTCGCAGCAGATCGGCAGAACAAGACCTTCCTTCCGCAAAGCCCTTCGCCCACTCAGCAAGGCAAGAGGGTCGTCCCCTAGCCTGCGCCCGATGTCTACACCCCGCCTAAAAGAAGGGCCGAAGGCTTTACGCCTCCGGCCCACCTAACGGGGAGGGGTTGTTAAGTTAGCCCCTTTGCAAATAACTCCCTATTTAAGGTTACTTACTTGCTTGCCTTCAGCACGTTCACCAGAGTAGTGGACAGGCCGTTGGTCTGGGAGTCGATGTCGGTGTAGACCTTCTTCACGGAGTCCATGTTGAGGATCTCGTTGAAGAAGCTGTCATCGTACTCGATTACCTGAACGCCGGCATCCTGCATGGTCTTCAGGTTGGTGGACTCAAGGTCGGCCATCTGAGGACGGATGGAATCGGTTGCCTCGGAGATTGCCTGAGTCAGAGCCTCCTGGTAAGCAGGATCCAGGGAATCCCAGGTGTCCTTGTTGATGCAGATGTTGTTGGTGTACAGGATGTGGTTGGTCTTAGCCAGGTACTTCTGAACCTCCTGGAGGCTTGCGCCTACGCAGGTGTCAACAGCGTTTTCCTGACCGTCAACAGTGCCGTTCTGCAGCGCGAAGTAGGTCTCGGACCATGCCAGCGGAGTGGGCTCAGCGCCGATTGCGGTCCAGAACGCCATATGGTTGGAGTTCTGCATGGTGCGGATCTGGAAGCCCTTGAAGTCGGCAAGGGTGCTCAGGTCCCTGTTGGCAGTGGTCTGACGGTAGGTGCCGTTCTGCAGCCAGCCCAGGTTGTGCAGGCCTGCGGCCTCGTAGGATGCCTGGAGCTTCTGGGTGAACTCGTTGTCGCCGTTCAGGGCGTTCTCGATCTGGTCGGCATCATAGGTAGCGAATGCCATGGGCAGGTCGAATGCAGCCAGGTCGCCAACGAAGGAAACCATAGGAGCAGGCTGGCCAACGAACATCGCGATGTCGCCGGACTGGACCTGGCGCATGCAGTCGCCGTCGCCGCCCAGCTCGCCGGTGCCATGGTAGTCAACGTTGAGCTTGCCGCCGGTGATCTCCTTTGCCTTGTCGGCAACAGCCTGGGACCACAGGTTGCCCGCAGCGCCCTTGGAGGTGTTGTCTGCAAGGATGAGCGTTACGGAATCAAGATCCTTGTACTTTTCCGGAACGTCGCTCGAAGAAGAGCTCGAGCTGCTGCCACCGCAACCGGAAAGACCGATCGCAGCTGCAGCCATAAGGGATACAGCCGCAGCTGCGATCCACTTGGTCTTCGTAGAGACCTTTCCAATAGCCTTCATAGTTTTCTCCTTCCCGAAGGATTGATACCTCTCCCCAATGAGGCTTTTGCACTAACCCAGGAGCGCCGTAGAGAACCAGGGTATGTACACGATAAGAACGAGTGCAATCAGGAACGACGCGATGAAGGGCAGGGCGCGACGTGCGATTGCCATGGGCTGTTCGCCCGAAAGGTTGCCCACAACGAACAGGTTGAGTCCGAACGGAGGGGTTGCCAGACCGATAGCCAGGCAGCAAACCAGGACAACGCCGAAGTGAACCGGATCAATGCCCATCGCCTGCATCGCAGGAAGCAGGATGGGGGCAAGGATGATGATTGCCGGGCCGGTGTCCATGACCATGCCAAGGATAAGGAACAGCAGGGTGCACACCGTAAGGGCAACCCAAACACTGCCGAACGTGCCGGTGATGAAGTTCGTGATCGCCGTGGAAGCACCCGTGAGCGAGAGCACGCGGCCGAACGCCGTGGCGAACGCCAGCACGAAGGCCAGGCCGCCGTACGTGCGCACCGCGGTGGACATGATGCCGATGATGTCCTTGAACTTGATGGTGCGGTAGATGAACAGGGAGACGATGAGCGCGTAGAACACGCTGATGCAGGCCGCTTCCGTAGGGGTTACGAAGCCCGCGTAGATGCCGCCCAGAACGATGATGGGGCAAAGCAGCGCCGGCAAGCTGTCGATGAACAGGTAGCCAAGGCCGTTGGCCTTCAGCTCGTTCATCGCGTCGGTGATAAGCTCGCGATCCTCGCCCTTACGCCTGCAGTAGATGATGCTGTACACCATCAAGCACAGGGCGATGAGGATGCCGGGCAGGATGCCGCCCAGGAACAGGTCGCCGGTGGAAACGCCGGTGGCCAGGGAGTACAGAACGAACGGGATGGACGGCGGGATGATAACGCCCAAGCCGCCAGCCACAACGATCATGGCCGCAGACCATTTGCGGTCGTAGCCCAGGCTTACCAGGAACGGCACGCACATGGCGCCAACCGCTGCAGCGGTTGCAGGGCCGGAGCCGGAGATTGCGCCGTAGAACAGGCAGGTAAGCACAACCGCGCAGGGGATGCCGCCGGTGAAACGGCCGATGAAGAATGCGAAGAAGTCGAACAGCTTCTTGGAGATGCCGCCTTCCGCCATGATGATGCCGCCGAAGATGAACAGCGGAACCGCCAGGATAGGCGTGGAGTCAGCACCCGAGAAGGCGTTGGTGATGAGCTGGGTGTAGTTGCCGCCCACACCGGTGATGGCGATAGGCGCCATGCTGCCGGCGACCATAGCGACGCCGATAGGAATCGAAACGGCAATACATACAAGGAATACAACGAATACAAGTACCGCTGGCATCGCTAGTCTCCTTTCTTATTCATGGTGAACGCAGCCTCGACGGCAGAGCCCTCGGCGCCCGTTTCGGCATTGCGCTTTTCTGCGCTGAGCTCGAATTCTGCCTGGGCTTCCGTGGTTCCCTTAGGCTCTACGTTGATGGTCTTGATATGGATGACGAACATCTCGATGCTGCGGAGCGTCGCAAGGACGAAGCCCACAACCACGATGGCGTACAGGATCCACATCGGCATCAGCATTGCAGGCGAGACCTCGCCCGAAGCCATGATGCGATTGAATACGATGACGGAATAGTAAGAAAGAACGCCCATAATGCCCGCAGTGACAACGTCGACGAAGACGTTGATGACGTTGCGGAGCTTCCAAGGCAGGATATCGATCAGTGCGGTAACCCTCAGTGCGGTTTCCGTGCGCGTGCAGAACGGCAAGGAAAGGAACACGGTGCCGATCCACATGAAGCGGCACAGCTCTTCGGCCCAGGTAAGGCTGGGGACGAAGCTTACGTTACGGCAGATGACCTGAAGCAATTCAACGACGCAGATAACCACCAGGAAGCAGATAAGGATCGCTTCCTCGAAGTGCTCATCAAGCCACTTGACTACCTTCATTCCGACTTTCACCTCCAATATAAACAACGGTTAATACCAAAGGCGATTTGCGCATCGGATGACTTGCAAGGCATTGAGATCACCCTCCCCCTTATTCGCCGAAGCCACTGGAACCATCCCTTATGGCAGAAGCCTTTCGGCCTCTTCAGCGGCTTGAAGCGATCCGGTGCGCGAATCCCCTGATTGACGCGTACCTTTTCCGATCACGGCAGCGGATCCCCATTCGCCTGTTTGCCATGAACGCTTTGTGAACACGTTCAATAATAGGCGTTACGGAATGTATACCGTTTCAGTTTTTAGACGTATCAATTCATCGCTGGTATTAATTAACGCAGCGATTATAGCCTATAAGCTG
>CAVHGQ010000101.1:0-5861 GCA_963635335.1 Candidatus Melainabacteria bacterium
AAGCAGTACGAACAGCAGCAACAGCACTGCCGTGGCGTAGGTTGCGTCGATGTGCAGACCCTCACTGGCAAGCAGGTACATGTGAACCGCGAGCGTTCGCGTGGAGCTGAACACCGATTCGGGAACGGCGGCGATGGATCCGGCGGTGTAGATAAGGGCCGCGGATTCACCCACCGTTCGGCCGATTGCCAGGATGATGCCGCCCAGGATGCCGGGGATTGCCGAGGGCAGCACCACGTGCAGCACTGTGCGGAAGCGCCCGGCGCCCAGGCCGAACGAGCCTTCGCGGTACAGGTCGGGCACGGCCAGCAGCGCTTCCTGCGTGGCACGCATGATGATGGGGAACGTCATGATGGCCATGGTGCACACGCCAGCAAGAAGCGAGAGCCCCCACTGCAGGTAGTAGACGAAGAACAGCAGACCGAACAGGCCGTACACGATTGATGGGATGCCGGCCAGGGTTTCCGTGGCTAGCGCCACGATGTGCACGAACCAGTTGCCCCTATCGGTGTACTCGTTCAGGAAGATGGCGGCCCCGATGCCGAACACCGAAGAGCAGCTGACCGAGAGCGCAATCACGATAAGCGTGTTCAGCAGCGCCGGCATGAACGAGCAGTTGTCCGAGTTGTATTCCAGCGAGAACATCTCGGGCTTGATCTGGGGAATGCCCATCACCAGGATGTAGCCGATGATGAAGCACACCGCGCAGATGGTGAGCACGGTGGCAACGTGGACCAGGCCGCGGAACACCCAGGACGATGCCTTTGCCGGCTTGGTGCGCGAGAGCATTGCGCTATCGGCCATTCTTACCCCTCCTCTTCAGCGCGGAGAACGCGAAGTTGATTACCAAGATGAACACGAACAGAACACAGGCGGTGCCGATGAGCGCGCCGCGATGAAGGTCGGCCGCATAGCCCATCTCCAACACGATGTTCGCCGTCATGGTGCGCACGCCGTCGGTGATGGCGGAGGGCATCTTCACCTGGTTGCCGGCGATCATGATCACGGCCATGGTCTCGCCGATGGCGCGGCCGATTGCCAGGATGATGGAGGCCAAAATGCCCGATACGGCGGCAGGAAGCACTACCTTCATAACGCTCTGCTCGTGGTCGGCTCCCAGGGCAAGCGCGCCCTCGTAGTAGCTCTGCGGCACGGCGCGCAGTGCGCTTTCCGACAGGGTGATGATGGTGGGAAGGATCATCACGCCCAGAACCAGCGAGGCGCACAGGATGGACTGGCCTGTTCCGCCGATGTTGTCGCGGATGAACGGCACCAGCACCACCAGGCCGAAGAAGCCGTAGACGACCGAGGGGATGCCTGCCAGCAGCTGCACCCCGCTCTTGGCAACGCGGGAAACGCGCTCGGAGCCGAAGCAGGCCAAGAACACCGCGCACAGGATGCCCAGCGGAACGCCCACCACCAGCGCGCCAGCCATAACGTAGAGGCTTCCGACGATCATGACGCCGATGCCGAACACTTCGCTGGAAGGCTTCCAAGAGGTTCCGAAGATGAATTCCGGAAGCCCGATTTCGGCTATGGCGGGGATGCCGTTTCCGAAGATGAAGACGCAGATTACCAAAACTGCAGCCACCGAGATGGCTGCAGCCAGGCCAAAGAGCATCTTCGCGATAAGCTCTTTCGTTTGGGTCATAGGGGTTAGCCGATCTCGTTCCACTTGGTGATCTGGCCGGTGAAGATCTGCTTTACCTGATCGCTGGTGAGGGAATCGACGTTGTTGCCCTTGTTCAGGATAACGGCGATGCCGTCGGTGGCGATAACCGTGTTCTGAGCGCCCTGGGCCTTCTCGGAATCCTTCAGCTCGCGGGAAGCCATGCCCAGGTCACAGGCGCCCTCGATGGCAGAGGTGACGCCGGTGGTGGAGTCGGACTGGTTCACCTCAACGGTGACGTTGGGGTTCAGGGCCTTGTAGACTTCGGAGAGCTTTTCCATAACCGGGGTGACGGAAGAAGAGCCGGCAACGGTGACCTTGCCGGAAAGGCCGGATGCGCTGTAAGAGGTGCTGGTCTCCATGGGGATGTAGCCCTCTTCCTCAACGACCTTCTGGCCCTCGGCGGAAAGGATGTAGCTCATGAAGTCCTTGGCCACGTCGCTGAGCTCCTTGGAGGAATTGGTGACCACGTTGAAGGGACGGGAAACCTTGTAGGTGCCGCTCTTCACGTTGGCAGCGGTGGCCTCAGCGCCGTCGATCTTGGCGGCCTTCACGGTGTCGTCGAGCGAGCCCAGGGAAATGTAGCCGATTGCGTCAGCGTCGTTGGCAACGGTGGTCTTCATGACGGCCGTGGAGTTGGTGATGGCAGCAGACTCGGTGGTCTTGTCTACCTTTTTGCCGCTGTCGTCCTTTTCCTCGATGCCGAACAGCTCGATGAAGGCACCGCGGGTGCCGGAACCGTCTTCACGGGAGGTAACGTTGATTGATGCGTCCTGAGAGGAAGAACCCTTCGAGTCGTTGCTGCTGCAACCCGCCAGCAGGCCGCAGCCCGCGATGATGCATGCGCCCATGGCGATGGCGAGTACCTTGTTCCTTACGCTTGTCACTTTCACTTTCCTTCTTTCTCTTCCTTGGGCACTTCGCCGAATCCGAATCTCGGCCAGCCCGTTACTGCAGCTCTATCTTGGAAGGCTGAAGGCGCGGAATGGTTACACAGGATTGAAAGATGGTTATCGGTGCGTAAAGCGCTGGGTTGTTTCTTAAAAAGTTCTTAAACACTCCAGGGAAAGGCGCGGTTGTCGCATAATTCAGTTAACAAATGAAAGGAATCGCCGTGACCACCATCCTGCTCATTGAAGACGACCCCACCATCCGCTTGGCTACCGAGTTCTCGCTTACCAAGCACGGCTATGCGGTCAGTTCGTGCGAAGATGGCACCTCGGGATACGAAACCGCGCTTTCCATCGAGCCTGACCTGGTGCTGCTTGACGTGATGCTGCCGGGCATGGATGGCTTCGAGGTTGCCAAGCGCCTGCGCAACGAGGGCTTCAACTCCCCCATCCTGATGCTCACGGCGCTGGATTCCGACGAAGACAAGATCAAGGGGTTGGACGCCGGCGCCGACGATTACGTGACCAAGCCGTTCAGCACCGATGTGCTGCTGGCGCGCATCCGAGCCAACCTGCGCCGATCGGAGATGGACGGCGTGAACACCACGGCTCCGCAAACGTACGGGGACCTTACCCTGGACGCGCAGAACTGCACGGCCAGCGTGAAGGGCAAGACGCTGAAGCTGCGCAGCAAGGAACTTCAGCTGCTGTTCGCCCTGGCAGAACGCGAGGGAATGCTGTGCCGCCGCACCTGGCTCACGCAGAAGGTGTGGAAGGAAGACTACCTTAGCACCTCGCGCACCATCGATGTGCATATCCGCAGGTTGCGCGCAGTTTTAGACGAGGTCAGCGACTACACCTTCATCCACACCGTGCACGGGATGGGCTACCGCTTCGAGCCCATCCCGCGCCACAAGGAAGACGAGTAAGGGATGGGTGCGTTCTCGCTCAAGGCAAGCCCAACGCAGGAAAGCACCAGCACCGCACGGAAGTGGGAGCGGCGCTTCCTTTTGGGTTACCTGGTTATCGCCGTGTTCTTCGTGGGGTGCTTCCTTGCCTTCGTGTACAACCCCATCAACGAGCAAGTTGAATCGCGTCAGATAGCTAATCTCACTACCACCGCGCAAGCTCAGGCCAACACCCTAGCCACCAGTGCCGATGCACAAGGATTCGTTGAGGCTGCTGTTCAGGGAACCGACCTGCGCGAAACCCTGATCAGGCAGGACGGTACCGTGGTGGCCGATTCCGAGATGGATCCAACTGAGTTGGCGAACCATCTGGGACGCGAAGAGGTGGATGCGGCGCTTTCCGGCCAGACGGGCCACGCCCAGCGGACCAGCGAAAGCGATGACACGAACCGTATATATGTAGCGGTGCCCGTTCAATACAACGGCGAGACCATGGCGCTGCGCCTAAGCGAGCCATCCACGGTGGTTGAGTCGGTGACGCAGACCACCCAGACCACCGCCGCCATCATCGTGGTGATGGGCATCGTGATCATCGTCATGGTTGCCGGGTTCTCGTACCGAGAGTCGAAGGTGCCGCTGAAGAAGCTCGACCAGGTGCGCTCCGACTTCGTGGCGAACGCAAGCCACGAATTGAAGACGCCGGTGGCAGGCATCCGCCTTCTTTCCGAGGCCATCAACGATGCCGCAGAGATTGACGACAAGAAGAGCCTGCGGCTGTTCCTGGACAGGCTGGACAACGAGGCCGAGCGCCTGCAGCGTTTGGTGATAGACTTGCTGGACCTTTCCCGCCTAGAGGAAAACCCCAACACCCGCCAAGATGTGCGCACCGACTTGCACAGCACGCTTACCACCAGCTTCATCCAGCACAAGGCCGAAGCCGAGGACAAGGGAATAGAGCTGGCGTTCGACGACCGCTCCAACCCGGGCGACCGCTGCTACGCCAACATCGAGCCCTCCGATGCATCGTTGATCTTCGACAACCTGATCGAGAACGCCATCATGTACACCGACGAGGGCAGCATCCTGGTAACGTTCTCGCCCTACCCCCACAGCATCACGGTTTCCGTGAAGGACACCGGCATCGGCATCCCCCAAGCCGACCAAGCTCGAATCTTCGAGCGCTTCTACCGCGTGAACAAAGCCCGAAGCCGCGAAGTAGGCGGCACCGGCCTAGGCCTCTCCCTAGTCCGCCACGCCGTAGAACGAGGCCACGGCAAAATAACCGTGAACAGCACCCTAAACGAAGGCAGCGAATTCACCGTAGACATCCCCCGAGCGAAGTAGGCACATGGCCGAATCGGGTCCTAGCTCCAGGGGAATAGCGCAATGAGACAATCCAAAAATCCTAGGTTGGCGTAGTAAAACGTTGGAGTCCCGCGCCTTCGGCGCTCACCCCCCCCCTTGGCGTAAGCGCCGGCGGGCGAATCACTAAAAACATGCCACAGGCACGTTTTCTTCACGGGATTCCACCTCATCGGTTCGATTCCCTACCCGTCGTTGAAAGAAAAACGAGCAAGGAAGTCTTCCTTGCTCGCAACATTACCTGGAGCGGGTGACGGGAATCGAACCCGCCTCATCAGCTTGGAAGGCTGAGGTTCTACCAATGAACTACACCCGCATATGAATGGTCGGGATGACAGGATTCGAACCTGCGACATCCTGCTCCCAAAGCAGGCGCGCTACCAAACTGCGCCACATCCCGAACGCAACGTTTAGGAAGTATAGCAGACAATCAGGCGCTCTGCAGCTTGGTTTTAAGCTCCCTCAGGGCATTCCCACGATGTGAAATGGAATTCTTCTCGGCCTGCGTAAGCTCGGCCATGGTTTTCTTGCCCTCGTACAAATCGGGAAGGAACAGCGGGTCGTAACCGAAGCCGTTGCTCCCCTTCAGCTCGAAGCCGATTGCGCCCTCGACGAAGCCCTCGGCTACCGTTTCCGTTCCATCTTCGTCGATGAACACCAGCACACTGGCAAACCGTGCCGTGCGCTTTTCTGCCGGAACGCCCTCTAGCTCGCGAAGCAGCTTCGCGTTGTTGGCCGCATCGTCGCCATCAACGCCGCTGTAGCGGGAAGAGTACACGCCCGGTGCGCCGTCGAGAGCATCCACGATCAAGCCCGAGTCGTCGGCCAGCACTGCGCACCCCGCAAGGGCGAAGGCTGCCTGCGCCTTGATCCGCGCATTGTCGATGAACAACGACCCCGTTTCCTCGGGGTCGGAATGGATGCCGGCGTCTTTGAGGCTCTTGAACTCCCAGCCCTCGAAGTTGAGCGCCGTCTCAATTTCCTCAACCTTGTGCTGGTTGTTCGTTGCGATAACCACGGTCTTGCCCACGG
>CAVHGQ010000102.1:0-5670 GCA_963635335.1 Candidatus Melainabacteria bacterium
CTCATGCGCCACAGGCGCCTCGAAGCCGACGTTGAACTCGCTGACCACCGGGTTGTACACGGCGGTGACGGTCATATTTTCCTTGACGTCGTCGATCGCAAGGACTGAGCTCGTGTCCAGCACGGCGCCGTCGGAGCCCAGCCACTTCTCGAACACGTAGCCCTTGCGCTCGGGGGCGACAACGATAAGGGGCGAGCCCTGCTCCACCTCGTGGGTTTCATCGGCCTTCGTGCCGTGCTGGCCGTCTATCGCGGTGTCGGCGTACTTCACCGTCACCGTCTTCGCCCGGACGTCGTCGACGGTGTAGGAGAGCAGCGCGTGCACGGACTCGAGCCTGTCCTTCTCCGACCACACCTCCACGCGGTAGAGGCGCTGGGCGCCGTCGCTCTTCGGCAGGTAGACGGTGCCGTCCGCGCATTTCTGGTCGTCACCGCCATCTTCCCAATCATCGCCGTCGCGCCAGCTCAGGTGGTACCAGATGTCAGCGTCCACCGTGCCGCAGCTCACGGCGAGCTTGAGCTTGCCGTCATCGAACGCCTCCGGCTGCTTGGATGTTGAGTACGTGCCCGCGTCCGGGCTGGCCGCGGGCGTCTCGGGCTGGACCTTCTTCGTTACCACGACGTTGACGGCAACGGCGCCCAAGCTGCTGGGGACGGTTACCTCGCTGCTGGAGACGGGGAGGCTCACCGTGGCCGAGCCCGCCTCGGGCTTCACCACCTTGCCGTCCTCCACGAGCCCGCTCAAATCGCCGCCCGCTGTATCGACCTTGAGCTTGACGGTGGTGCCGGCGTTGGTCGCAGCAGAGGCCTCGGAGGGGAACTTCGCCCTGAGGTCGGCCTCGGACGTGCCCTCGTCCACCGTCACCGTTGCGGGATAGACCTTCGTCACCGTGGGCTTCTCGGTCTCGAAGGCGGCCGTCTGCACGTAAAGGGAGCCGTCGGTGCGCACCTCTGCCTTGGCGGCAGATTCCTCGCCTGAGCCCGACTTGACCTTGACGGAGACGCTGCTGCCGAAGACGCGGCCTGCCTTCTGGTCGGCGCCTACCCAGGCGCGCGCGACGTAGGTGGCGCCGTACTCGGCCTTGCCGCTGACCGCCTCTTCCTGGCTCGAACCGGAAACCTTGAACCAGGACACGTTCACCGTCGCATCTTCCTGGCCGCCCGTGCCGTCGTCGGTGCGCTTGAAGGTAGCCGTGGTGGGGAGCTCCTGGCCGGCAACGGGGCTGGCCAGCTCCAGCTGCCCCGAAGCCACCTTGTCGCCGTAGACGGCCGCCAGGGCCACGTTGTTCTGCGGCATGGTGAACGTCAGGGCCGAGGTGTACAGGGCGTCATCGGAGATGTATTTTTCGATCGGCTTCAGCCCCTGGGTGCCCTCGCGGTCCCAATGCCAGAAGAACTTGCCGCCCTCCGCCGCATCGGCGTTGACCGCGACCGTGGTGCCGTTCTTGTAGCTGCCCTTCTGCGCGCCGTTCAGCGTGACCGAGAACTCTCTGGTGGTATGGCGCTGCCAGGCATCGCCACCCTCGTCGGTGCCGTAGCTGATGTAGTAGCCGTCCATGTCGGCGAACAGCCCGTCTTTTGTCGGGCACGAGAAGCTCTTGGCCACGCGACGGTCGTCGGTGATGCCGGTGCGCACGCCCACGCTGGCATCCTTCGACAGGTTGCCGGTGATATAGGCCTTCGCACCACCGCCGGAAAGCGTGCTGAGGAACACGTCGTCGGCATTGCCGGTGTCCTTACCGCGCGTGTTGTCCTTCACCACGCACGTGCCGGACATCTTGATGTCGTAGTGGCAGCTCACGAAGATGCCGCCGCCCTCCTGGTTCTTGCCGATGCCGTTGCAGTAGTTGTCCGTGATGGCGCAGTTCTCGAAGATGTTGTTGCCGCCATTGACGTAAACGCCGCCGCCGTCGTAGTCGGAGTGGTTGCCCGTGATAGTGCAGTTCCTCACGGTGGTCCAGCGCTGGTCCAGCTCGATGCCGCCGCCGTCGTAGCGCGAGAAGTTGTCCTTAATGGTGATACCGTCGATAACGCTCTCATTCTCTCCGTTCGCCGAGCAAACGTGGATGCCGCCGCCAGATTGTCCGTTGTCGGTTCCCGCCTCGCTCGAGCTCCAGGCGGTATTGCCAGACACCGCGCCAGACTTGTCGTCCGACTTGAGGGTGAAGTAGGTGCCGCTGAAGCAGACCCCGCCTCCGCTGCCGGAAAGGTTATTGCTCACCGTCGAGCCGTTTTCCAGGGCGATGGTCGTGCTCTTCTCGGCGTAAATGCCGCCGCCAAGCGCCTCGCGGGCGTAGTTGTTGTCGATATGGGACGCATTCATAGTAAGGGTCGAGCCGGCCTTGATGGACACACCTGCACCGTTGCTCATGTCGCCGCTGCTCGGCGTGCGGTTATAGCAAACCTTCGTATTGGTCAGGGTCAGGCTGCATTTGGAACCTGCGTCGATACCGCGATCGGCACACCCGACAACCGCCACATTCTCTAGGTTGAGGCTGGCCGATCCCTCCAGGTGAATACCGCAAGAACTGTACTCCGTTTTCGCATAGGCGGTAGTTCTCGTCTCCCTGTTCGTGTTGGTGATAAGGCCGGAGGTCGAAATCGTCAGATCCTGCCATTCCCACGACGAGTCCTTTAGCGCGAAGCCGGAGAAAGAAAAGTCTTTGGCCTCTTCGCGCGAGACGATCTTGACGGAAGCGTGCTCGTTCACGTAAATCGTTGCGTCCTTGTTGGAGCTGGTGATCCTATGGCCGCGCATGTAGATGGTGAGCGACTTGCTATCGGCAATGTCGAGGCTAGCCGATCCCAAATCCCAATCGGCATCCATGTAGACAATGTAGCCCTCGTAACCAGCCTTCTTGGCATCGTTGACGTTGGTGTAGGTGTGGGTGTTGCCTAAGGAGTCGACCGTGTGGGCAACCACGGTTTCCTCGGCGAGCGCCGTTGCCGGGAAGGCGAGCGCGCAGGTCGCTGCCAGCGCCAATGTGCATACCGCAGCGAAAAGAACGGGTATGGTGCGCAAAGCTGATTTCTTCTGCAAAAAGGGCTCCTGCCGTTGATTTCCCAATCTGAACAGGATACCGCACCGCCCGCCGATGCGGGGTGCGCAATGCCGCCTTTGGGCTAGCCTGCCCCAGAATGCAGAACGGGTTCGCAGCGATTTCTCGAAGAGCCGCCCCAATACGCAGAACAGCCCGCGACGGGGAATCGTCGCGGGCCGTTGGGATTGTTGGGAGCGGGCTGAGCGCTGCCGCCAGCTAGGCGCTAGCTCTTGCGGCGGCGCGAAGCCGCGATAACCGCGGCCACGGCAACTGCAGAAAGCGCCTACTGCGCGGCAAGCTCGCGGACGTGGGCGCTGCTGCGGTCCAGCTGCTCGGCGGCCACCACGATGCGGCGGCCTTCCTCTTCGGGATTCTGGCGCTCCTTCTTGCCAGGGCGCTTCATCAGGATGCGGCGAAGCTCGGCCAAATCGGCCTTCACCTGGCGCTTTTCCTGCTTGTCCAGCTGCTTGCCCACCTTGTTCAAGGCCTGCTCCACTTCGCCTGCCAAGGTTTCTGCGCGCTGGCGCACATCCATGGTGGCACGGCGGAACTCGTCTTCCTCGGCGTATTCCTGCGCATCGTTTATGGCCTGCTGAATCTCCTCGTCGGACATGCGGTCGGAATCGTCGATGGTGATGGACTGCTCCTTACCCGTGCCCAGATCCTTCGCCGAAACGGTGAGGATGCCGTTGGCGTCGATGTCGAAGGTGACCTCGATCTTCGGTACACCGGCCGGTGCACGCTTGATGCCCTTCAGGCGGAACGTGCCGATGGCCTTGTTGTCCTTCGCCATGGGGCGCTCGCCCTGCAGCACCTTGATCTCAACGCTGGTTTGGAACGGCGCCGCCGTGCTGAAGATCTGCGAGTAGTGCACGGGCAGCGTGGAATTGCGCTCTACCAGGCGCGTTGCCACCCCGCCCACCGTTTCGATGGAAAGGGAAAGCGGCGTTACATCAAGCAACAACAGGCTGTTCGAGCGCACGATGCCGGTGCTGGCGCCCGAAAGCGTATCGCCCTGGATGGCGGCACCCGTTGCCACGCATTCGTCGGGGTTGATAGAGGAAGAGGGTTCCTTGCCGGTGAGCTTGCGCACATGCTGCTGAACTGCGGTAATGCGGGTAGACCCACCCACCAGCAGCACGCACCCTAGCTCGGAGGCGGCAATGCCCGCGTCGTCGAGCGCCATCTGGAACGGCTCGGTGGTGCGCTCCACCAAATCGGCGGTCATGCGCTCGAACTCCGCCCGCGTAAGCGTCATGTCCAAGTGCACCGGGCCTTGGGCGTTCTGCGAAAGGAACGGCAGGTTTATCTGGGTGGAGGTGGTGGCCGAAAGCTCTTTCTTGGCCTGCTCGGCCGCTTCGGTCACACGCTGGAGCGCCATGGGGTTGCGGCGCAAGTCTTCGCCGTGCTGCGCTTTGAACGCATCGACGATATGCTGCACGATGCGCTCGTCGAAGTCATCGCCGCCCAGGTGGTTGTCGCCCGAAGTGGCCAGCACCTCGATAACATCGCCGCCGATCTCGATGATGGAAACGTCGAACGTGCCGCCGCCCAGGTCGTACACCATGACCTTCTGCGGCGTGCCGTTGTCCAGGCCATATGCCAGCGCGGCGCTGGTGGGCTCGTTGATGATGCGCAGCACGTTCAGCCCTGCGATGCGGCCAGCGTCCTTGGTGGCCTGGCGCTGCGAGTCGTCGAAGTACGCCGGCACGGTGATAACGGCATCGGTAACTTCCTGCCCCAGGTAGGCTTCGGCGTCCTTGCGAAGTTTGCGCAATATCATGGCGGAAACCTCTTGCGGGGAATACGCCTTGCCGTCGATGCTGGGCGTTTTCCACTTGGTGCCCATGTGGCGCTTCACCGACGAAATGGTGCGATCGGGGTTCACCGCGGCCTGGCGCAGCGCCAAGCTGCCCACCAACCGCTCGCCGTTCTTCGAGAACGCCACCACGCTGGGGGTGGTTCGCTCGCCTTCCGCATTGGGGACGATGGTTACGCGGCCGCCTTCCATCGCCGCCACGCAGCTGTTGGTTGTGCCTAAGTCGATTCCGATGGTTGCGCCCATGCCGGGCCTCCTTGCTGTTGGTGTTTCCCTAGATTGCTTCGACGTGGTGATTGGCGCTGTTGCTTCCTGCCTTGCCGAACGTCCGGCTCCGGTTGGGGAGGCGCGCGCAGGCTTCTCTGGAGCGCCTCGTTTTCATTGAGCTTACAAGGCTGAGCCCCCGGTCCATGATCTGCGGTTCCGGGATGCGGTGAACCATGCGTCATGCTGGTTTCCGCTCAGCCCACTGCGAATTGAAAACGAGGAAAGAAGCGGAAGCGAAGCATGCGCGCGTCTTCCCGGCCAGAGCCACCTGCTGCTAGAAGTAATACCCCCTGCCCAGCATGCTGCAGGCGTATTGCGCCAGGCACAGGCCGCAGCAGATAAGCCCCGGGTCCATGGCGCTCATGCTGAAGCCGCGCTGCTTGCCCTGTTCCTGATAGCTTTGGCCCGCCATCTGGAACTGCTGGTAGGCGCGTTGGTAGTCGCGGTTGTTGGGGTCCATCTTCACCGCACGGCGAATCTGCTCCAGCGCGCGCAGGGTGTTGCCGGCGCCCTTGTTCGCCAGGGCCGCCAGGTAGTACCACCG
>CAVHGQ010000103.1:0-5661 GCA_963635335.1 Candidatus Melainabacteria bacterium
GTCGAGGGCGATACGGCGCTCGTGGGCCTTACCGACTTCGCCCAGAACGCCTTGGGAGACATCGTGTTCGTGAACCTCCCCGAAGAAGGCGACGAGTTCGACGCAGGCGAGGCCTTCGCCGATGTGGAATCGGTGAAGGCGGTGTCCGATGTGTTCTGTCCCATCGCCGGCACGGTGGCAGAGGTCAACGAGGAGCTCCTCGACGATCCCGCTCAGCTCAACCAAGACCCGTACGGGGCATGGTTGGTAAGGCTTGACGGGGTGTCGGGCACCGATGGTCTCCTCGATGCAGCAGCCTACCAGGCTGTATGCGCTGAAGAGGAGTAGCTATGGGCAGCTTCATCCCTTCGACCCAGGCCGAGCTTGAGTCGATGCTCAGGGAGGCGGGTTACACCAGCGTGCGCGAGCTGTACGCGAACGTGCCCGATGACGTGTACCTTGAGCAGGTAGACATCGAACCCGGGAAAAGCGAGCTCGAGGTAACGCGGGAAATGAATGCCATGGCCGATGCGAACACGCGTTTTGCCAGCTGCTTTCGCGGTGCCGGCGCTTACCGCCACTTCATCCCGGCAACGGTTTCGGCCATAACCGCAAAGGAAGAGTTCGTAACCGCCTACACGCCCTACCAGGCCGAGATCAGCCAGGGCGTGCTGCAGTCTATCTTCGAGTACCAAACGCAGATCTGCGAGCTGACGGGAATGGATGTGTCCAACGCCTCGGTCTACGATGGGGCAACTGCGGCGGCAGAAGCGGTGTTCATGTGCGAGGAACGCAAGCGATCGGGCGTGGTCGTCTCGGCGGGAGTGAATCCGCAGACCATCGAAACGGTGCGCACGTATTGCGAGGCGCGCGACGTTGCGGTGACGGTTGTGCCGCTAAAGGACGGCAAGACGGATCCGCAGGCGCTTGCGGCGGCTGCGGACGGCGCGGCAAGCGTGCTGTTCCAGAGCCCGAACTACTATGGCGTTATCGAGGATGCAGCGGCCATCGCCGATGCGGCCCATGACGTGAAGGCGAAGGCCATCATGTCGGTCAACCCCATTTCGCTGGGAATCCTGAAAACGCCCGGCGAAGCGGGCGCCGACATCGCCGTGGGTGAAGGCCAGCCCTTGGGCATGCCCCTTTCGTTCGGCGGCCCCTATGTGGGCTTCATGGCCGCTACGCAGAAGATGATGCGCAAGTTGCCGGGCCGCATCGTCGGGCAAACGACCGATGCAGACGGCAACCGCTGCTTCGTTCTTACCCTGCAGGCGCGCGAGCAGCATATCCGCCGCGAGAAGGCGTCTTCCAATATCTGCTCGAACGAGGCCCTGTGTGCCATGACGGCATCGGTGTACTTGGCGGTTATGGGGCCGGCAGGCCTTGCCCAGGCCGCACAGAACTCGGCAGCTCATGCCCATTACTTGGCAAAACGGCTGGAGGCGTGTGGATTTGAGCGCCTGCACGAAGGCGAGTTCTTCCATGAGTTCGCTACCAGCTGCCCCTGCGATGCAACGGTTCTCGAATCCGAGCTCGCCAAGCGCGGCATCCTTTCGGGCCTGCCGGTAGAGGGCGGCATGCTGTGGTGCTGCACCGAGCTCAATTCAAAGCAGGAGATAGACCAGCTTATCGAAGTGATCCAGGAGGTGCTGCACTGATGGAGCTCCTATTCGAACGAAGCCGCAGCGGCCGTGCTCAATCCGTTCTGCCCGCATGCGATGTGCCGGAAGTCGCTTTCGACGGCGGGCTTCTGCGCTCAGAGCCCGCGCGTTTGCCCGAGCTATCCGAGATCGAGGTGAGCCGGCATTACACCGAGCTTGCCAAGCAGACCCATGGCGTGAACGACGGATTCTACCCGTTGGGGTCGTGCACCATGAAGTACAACCCCTACATGAACGAGGCGTTCGCGGCATTGCCGGGGTTCACAGATATCCACCCGCTTCAGCCCGCGCAAACGGCGCAAGGCTGTCTGGAGGTCCTGTACCGTGCCGACAGCCTGCTCAGCGAGATATGCGGAATGGACGCCATGACGTTGCAGCCGGCTGCAGGCGCCCATGGCGAGTTCACCGGCTTGCTGCTTATCCGTGCCTACCATCGTCATCGCGGCGATGCGCAGCGCACGCAGATCATCGTGCCCGATTCTGCGCATGGTACCAATCCCGCTTCGGCGGTTATGGCCGGCTTCGAGGTGGTGAACGTTGCCTCGAACGAGCAGGGAGGCATCGACCTGGATGCGTTGCGCCAGGCAGCTGGGCCGCAAACGGCGGGCTTGATGCTCACCAACCCCAACACGGTTGGGGTGTTCGACCCCAACATCATCGAGATCTGCCAGATCGTCCATGATGCAGGGGGCTTGTGCTACTACGACGGCGCAAACCTCAATGCGGTTATGGGCCACGTCCGCCCCGGCGACATGGGCTTCGACTGCGTGCATGTGAACCTGCACAAGACGTTTTCCACCCCGCATGGCGGCGGCGGGCCGGGATCTGGCCCGGTTGGCTGCAAGACGTTCTTGGCCGAGTATCTGCCAGGCTCCCGCGTCCGCGAATCCGCAGACGGCGGCTTCGAGCTGTTCTGCCCGCAGCAGAGCATAGGGCGCATGCGCAGCTTCCATGGCAACTTCACGGTGGTGGTCCGCGCGCTTGCCTACGTCTTGATGCTTGGCGCCGAGGGCCTGTCCCAGGCAAGCCAGACCGCCGTGCTCAACGCCAACTACCTGATGCATAAGCTGTCGGCGGGTTACGACATGGCATATCCCGGGCCTTGCATGCATGAGTTCGTCATGACGCTCGAAGGTTTGCACCACGAACACGGAGTTAGCGCCCTGGATGTTGCCAAGCGCCTGCTCGATTTCGGCATTCACCCACCCACGATGTACTTCCCGCTTATCGTCCATGAGGCGCTGATGGTGGAGCCCACGGAAACGGAAAGCCGGGAAACGCTCGATAAGGCCGCCGAAGTGCTCCTTTCCATTCTGGAAGAGGCGAAAGCCCAGCCCGAGATGCTCCACGAGGCACCGTGCCAGTGCGCCATCAAGCGCCCTGACGAGGTGAACGCCGCGCGCCATCCCGTGCTGCGCTACCTTTTCGGGGAAGCGGAAGGTTAGCGTATGCGCTTGGGGCTGTGCAAGACAAGCTGCGTCGATCCGTATCGCAACCTGGCGCTTGAGCGCTACCTGCTCGAGAACACCGCCGAAGACCAGGTGGTCCTGTACCTGTGGCAGAACCAGGCCACCGTGGTGATAGGGCGCAACCAGAGCGCGCTTGCGGAATGCCGCATCCAAAGGCTCCAGGAAGACGGCGGGCATCTGGCCCGTCGCCTTTCGGGCGGCGGCGCGGTGTTCCACGACCTGGGCAACCTCAACTTCACGTTCTTGGCGCCAACCGGCCTGTTCGACGAGAAGAAGCAGACCGGGGTCATCTTGCAGGCGGTGCGTTCGCTGGGCATCGAGGCCCAGCGAACGGGCAGGAACGACCTTCTTGCAGGCGGCTGCAAGTTCTCGGGGCATGCCTACTACCACACGAAGGGGCGCAGCTACCACCATGGCACGCTTCTGGTTCGCACGGATGCGGGGAAGATGGCAGCGTATCTCAACCCCTCGCCCCTGAAGCTTGCCGCAAAGGGCGTTTCCTCGGTCAAGTCGCGCGTGTGCAACCTGTGCGACATGGTGCCGGGGCTTTCCATCGAGGACGTGCAGGATGCGCTCGAGCAGGCGTTTTCGGCTGTGTACGGCGAGCCCGTTTCGCCGGTTTCCCCAAGCGCTGTCGACCAAGCGGCCATCGAGCGGTTCAGGGATGAGTTCGCCTCAAAGGATTGGATCCTGAAGGGCGAGCGTCCGCTGAAGAACAGCCGCGAGGGCCGCTTCGATTGGGGCTGCGTCCGCCTTGATTGGGATGAGCTCGAGGGGTCGTTTGGCCGTGTGGCGTTGTTCTCCGATGGGCTCGACGCAGGCTTCCTCGAGGCGGTGCCTGCTGCCTTGGCAGGTTGTCGCATCCAGCAGGACGCTATCCTGCGGGCCCTTTCTGCTTTGGTCAGGTCTACGCCTGGCTTCACGGCTCAGGAAAAAGGGCAATGGGCTGCCGACATTGCCGCACTTGTTTGTTCGGGGAGGTTTTGATGGACTCTTTTGATATCGCAGTCATAGGCGGTGGCCCTGGCGGCTACACCGCAGCCGCGAAAGCGGCGAAGGCCGGAAAGAGCGTTGTCTTGTTCGAGGAGCGCGAGCTGGGCGGCACCTGCCTTAACCGCGGCTGCATCCCCACGAAAGCGCTCCTCCGCTCAGCCGAGGCTTATCATAAGGCGCGCAATTCTGCCGATCTGGGCGTTTCTGCACGGGGTGTGGAACTTGATGAATCGGTGATGCACGAACGCAAAGACCAGGTGGTACAGACCCTGCGGGCAGGGGTTAACTCGCTGATGGTGAAGAGCGGCGTTACCGTGGTTCACGAACGCGCCGTGGTGGCGGGACCCCATACGGTTCAAACTCCCTGGCAAGACTACGAAGTGGGCAGCATCATCGTGGCCACAGGGTCGGCCCCTGCCATTCCGCCCATAGAGGGCATACGCATCCCTGGGGTGTACACCAGCGACGACCTGCTTTCCAACAATGCCCCTTTGCTTTCCAGCATCGTTATCGTCGGCGGCGGCGTGATCGGCTTGGAGTTTGCCAGCATGTACAGCGCCATCGGGGTGCAGGTTTTCATCGTCGAAGCCGCCGAGCGCATCCTGCCTACGTTCGACAAAGAGGTTTCCCAGCGAATGGCAACAGCGCTGAAGAAGCGTGGGGTAGAGATAAACGTGCGCTGTCGGGTAGCGTCGTTTTCCGGGGCTCCCGGCCAGATGGAGGTGTCGTTCCAGGACAAGAAGGGCAGCGAGCAAGTGTTGCGCGCCGAAGGTGTCCTGGTTGCCGTGGGGCGCACCCCTAGCACCAAGGGGCTGTTCGCCGAAGGTGCCGAACCTCATATGGAACGAGGCGCCATCGTTGTCGACGAGTTGGGACGAACTAGCATCCCCGGGGTGTATGCCATCGGCGATGTGCGCCATCACGGTATCCAGTTGGCACATGTTGCGGCAGCCCAGGCAGAGAACGTGGTCTCGACTATCTTGGGTAAGGAACCCGAGGTCGATGAGGGCCTGGTTCCCGGCTGCGTGTACACATTCCCCGAAATAGCCCAGGTTGGGATGACGGAAGCGCAGGCTAAGGATGCGGGCATCGAAGTGGTGCGAGCGAAGGCCCTTGCCAGTGCGAACGGAAAATGCCTGATCGAGGGCGTGGATGTGGGTATGGCGAAGCTGGTTGCAGAAAAGGGGACGGGGCGTATCCTAGGCGCGCAGTTGGTGTGCCCGCATGCAACCGATATGATCGCCGAGCTCGCGCTCGCCATAAAGGGGAAGCTCTGTGCTGCCGATCTGGTGTCGGCCATCCATCCGCACCCCACGGTTTCCGAGATGGTGCGCGATGCCGCGGCTCAGCTGCGCTGAGTCGCGTTCGTGGCCAGCGGGCGCAAGACGCCCGACCCGGGAGGACGCGGTTATGGCACTTTTGCATGTTTGGCCACGGCCTGGTAAATACGCTATAATTCGCTAACGCCCATAAGGGCACACAAGCTGGGCCATCGTCCAATGGCAGGACCCTGGTTTTTGGTACCAGTTATGTAGGTTCGAATCCTGCTGGCCCAGCCA